>CAMEOL010000138.1 GCA_945929765.1 uncultured Gemella sp. | reverse complement strand
CTGTCCTTTTTTGGAATTAACGTTGACTTAATTCGTTTAGTTTTCAATGTTCAAATAATGGAGCGGGTGATGAGAATCGAACTCACAACATCAGTTTGGAAGACTGAGGTTTTACCACTAAACTACACCCGCATTTTTATTATTTCTTCTTAACAGAAGACTTTTACTATTTTAACACTTTAGTATTTCTTTGTCAATACTTTTTTTAAGTTTTTTTAAGAACATTTAAGTGTTTTTTTATTTTGATTATTCGTCTTCTTGTGAAGACTTTTATTATTATATATTGTTTCTTTTTTCTTGTCAACACTTTTTTTAATTTTTTTTAGTTATTTTTTTTCTTCTATAAAATATAAAAAATTTAATTTGATTTTTGTCATTCTTATAATCTATTTTTTCTTATTGTTTACTATTTTATTTTAATATTTTCTTAATAGTACATTTTTTTCTACATTTTATTTTTATAATAGTTTTAGAATTGACATAGTTATTTCTTCGAATTTAATGTTGACTTTGTTTCATATACTTTTAATCATTTTCCTTTGTTTTCTAAAAAATTATTTTACTATAGTTTCTTGTCTATATTCCAATCATGCTATTAATTTATTGTAACTTATATTTATTTTTTTCAAGAAAATACTATAGAATAGTTTTATATCGTATCTATAGTTTTTAACTTTTTCTTTTCTCTTTTTAAGGATCATTTTTTTATCTCCTTTATTTGAAAATAACAAAAAACGGTGCGAATTTTTATCCCACCGTTTTTACTAAATAGCTTTATTTTTATCTACTCTATTTTTTATTTTGTTGTTTGTCTGTGAACTATTCTATGCGGTAAATATAATTCTCTACCGTTGTTATCTAGTTCTGTTAATTCTTCTTCGTTATATTCTTCACCTTTATTTTTTGCTTTTTCTATGTCAATTACCTTAGTTAAAATTCTCATTGACACTGCTCCTATGTCAAATATAGGGTGGAATATTGAAGAAATTTTTGGTCTTGTCATAGCTAGAAGTTTTGTATTTTCAAATGATATTATTTCCAATTCTTTTGGAACTTCTATTCCTAAATCTTGTGTTTGATGTATTATAGATAACGCTACTTCATCAAACATAGTTAAAACTACTTCTGCTTTTACTTGCTGTATTTTTTTTAGTACTTGTGAACTTTCTTTGTAAGTTTTGTACCCATCTATTATTAATTTAGAATCAAAATCTACTTTAAATTCATCTAACGCTTTTTTATAACCACTTATTATTCTTTGTGCTTTTTGTGATTCAAACGAACTTATTACTAAAGATATTTTTTTTCTTTTCTTTTCTAAAAATTCTTTAGTTACATCATAACTAGCTTTCTCATAATCAATGTTTATTGAATACAATTTGTTGTCCATATCTAAATTACCAGCTAGTACAACAGGAATATTCATTCCTTCTACATAACGTTTTGAACTTTCTGACATAGAATGTCCTAAATAAATAATTCCATCTACTTGTTTACTCATGAAAGAGTTGAAAATTTCTTTTTCTATCTCACTATCATGACATGAATTTGCTAAAATTATGTTATATTTATACATATTCGCTACTGATTCTATCCCACTTACTGATTCAGATGAAGCTAAATCAGAGATATCCGGTAAAACAATTCCTATAGTGGTAGTTTTTTTGCTGGCTAGTCCTCGAGCTACTGCATTAGGTGTGTATTTTAATCTTTTTATTACGTCTTTTACTCTATTTCTAGTAGCTTCTTTTACATTAGGATTATTGTTTACAACTCTAGAAACTGTCGCCATAGAAACTTTAGCTTCTCTAGCAACATCATATATTGTAATAGTCATAATATCCCTCCTTTTTATATTTCGCTAGTTTTTATGAACATAAAACCTTTACATGATAATATAATTTTATCAAAAATATAGTATAAAGTCTAGTATTTTTCATTGAAAATACAATTTATTTTTTTTTATTTAATTACTGTTATAATAGCAAAGGTAATGATTTCATAAATGAGTTGTATGTACATAACTTGTTTATTTTTCTATTACTTTTTATAAATTTTAAAAATATTTTTGATTTCGCTTTCTTTTTTTCTTTTTGTGTGTTATAATTTTTGTTAGTAAGGATTTTATTGTTAATTTCCTTTAAAATATTCAAAAATAAAAAATTATTAATAAATGGAGGAGTTTTCTATGAAAGCTAAAAACAGAAAAGTCGTTTTAATAGGTGCAGGGATGGTTGGTATGAGTTTTGCTTACCAATTATATTCAAGTGGACTTTGTGAAGAATTAGGATTAATCGATTTCTTCGCAGAAAAAGCTGAAGGTGAAGCAATGGACTTAAACCACGCAGGTGCATTAGTACCACCTATTAAAGTTACTTCAGGTGGATACGAGCAATGTTCAGATGCTGACGTTATCGTAATTTGTGGTGGTCTTCCACAAAAACCAGGTGAAACTCGTCTTGACTTAGTTGACAAGAATATGAAAGTTGTTAAAGATATGTCAGAACAAATTGTTGCTTCTGGATTTGATGGAGTTATCGTTATCGCATCTAACCCAGTAGACGTATTAACTAACGCTCTTCAAAAATTCACTGGATTCCCTAAAAACAAAATCGTTGGATCTGGTACTACTTTAGATACTTCTAGATTCCGTTACATGTTAGGTGAAGTATTAGATGTAGCTCCTAACAGTGTACGTGGATATATTTTAGGTGAACACGGAGATACTCAATTTGCAGCTTGGAGTAATGTTTACGTTTATGGTAAACAATTTGATAAATTCTTAGCTTCTACTGACAAATATACTGCAGCAGATTTCGAAAAAATCGAAGAAAGAGTTATGCGTGCAGCTTATGAAGTAATTAACCGTAAACGTGCTACTTACTATGCAATCGGTATTTCTCTATTCACAATTGTTAAAGCAATCTTACGTGACGAAAATACTGAATTAGCTGTAAGTGGATACTGTGAAGGACACTATGGAGTTGAAGATCTTTACATCGGTGTTCCAGCTATTATCGGACGCGAAGGTGTTCGTGAAATCGTTGAAATGGAATTAACAGAAGACGAATTAGCTAAGATGAAACACTCTGCTGACGTCTTAAAAGGAACTTTAAACAAAGCTTACGAAGTTCTAGGTGTTTAATTATAAATAAATAGCTGATTATAAAGAAAATAAGCTAAGAAAAAAGAGATGTAGAACACATCTCTTTTTTCTATATATAAAACATGATTTCAAGTTATTTTCTTAAAATCTTTTTTTAAAAAGTATAAAACTTATATATACTTTTATTTTTTATATGTTAAATAAGGTAAGAAACTTAATGTTACAAATTATAATAAATACATTATATTATTTTTCATTAGAAATTTTCTTATATGTGTTTATTATTTTTTATCAGTAATTACTTATTTATTTTCTAAAAATTTTATAAATCTTTTTTGTTTTTTATCACATATATAATTATTATTTTCATAAAATTTATGTGCTTCTACTCTATTCTCAGCCGAATTTAATCTTATAAATTTTATTGAATTTTCTTTTGCTTTGTTTTCTAAAAAATCAATGAGTTTTTTTCCTATTCC
>CAMEOL010000137.1 GCA_945929765.1 uncultured Gemella sp. | reverse complement strand
TTCATAGAAAATTTTAGAAAATGCTAAAAATCTAAAAATATTACATGCATTAGAAAATAATAGTTCAGAAATAACAACTTTAGATATCTCATCACTAGAAAAGTTAGAAGATTTACGTGTTACGCATACCAAATTAGATAATATAATTTTACCGAAAAATAGTAACGTAAAAACTCTAATTTTACGTGATAATAATATATCGAATTTAGAATTTCTATCTGGAAAAACAGAATTAGAAGAATTAGAATTATCAAATAATAAGGCTATAACAGATATTTCAATATTAGGAGAATTGACTAACCTTAATAAATTATATTTAGACGGAACAGATATAGAAGAAATAACACCGTTATCTACACTAAATAAATTAGAAGCGTTAATAATAAAAAATACTAAAGTAAGAGATATTAGCCCTATAAATAATTTGAAATTATATCGAGTAGTGTTAGAAAATTTATCTATCAATCCTAATTATGATGACCTAAATACAATAGGGAAAACTGATAATGCCGAATTCGGAACATTAAATACTCTATATTTGGGAACAATAACATTGGAAGATTTTAACAAGCTAAAAACATTTGCAATAAGAGATGTTAATGTCGAAGATGCAAAAAAAGATGATAATAAACCGAGAGAATTAACGTTCCAAAATTTGATAATCGAAAAAACTATTCATAGGTCAGAAATAACTAATGATGTTGTACAATTAGAAAATCCTCTCCTGAATTGGTATGGTGAATATATAATGCAATGTGGGTGTAACGAAGAGAATACTAACATTACATTTGAAGATGACAAAATACTAGTTAGTGTACAAGATCTAACAGTAAGTGAATTAGTAGAAAAGTATGAAATTTATGAAACAAAAGAAGATGCAATTTATGGCAACTGGGGCCAACCAGCTAGCATTTCAGGAACAATAACTTTGAAATTAAAAATTGTAGATTAATTTTGCTTTACAATCAATAGAGAGATGAGGAAAAATTTCCTATATTTATTATAGAATTTAAAAATATTATATAGCTTAACTTTACTACATAATATTTTATCTATTTTTCTTCGTCTCTCACATTTGTTTGATAGCATATATTATATGTGTAGAAGTCACGGCTTACGATAAAAAAACGTCTAAGTAGTAATAGAACTATTTAGACGTTTTTGGTATCGTAATGAATTTTCTAAAAATGTTAGGGTGAATAAAATTTTAAATTATACTATTTTTTTAAAAATATCTTATTTTATTCAGTTGTTTGAATGGTACATATAATTAATATTTTTATGCTTATTACTATTCTGGAAGGGGTTCTTCTTTATTTAAGTCTTTACCAGTTACTTCACTTACAGTAGTTTTAGTATCTTCTACAGTAGTTGCAACTTTTTCTTGATAGTTACTAATTTTTTCTTGAACATTATCAGATTCGATAGTATTTTTTATTTCAGACGTTTTTGAGTTTAAATTAGTTACATAATTTTTTACTTCGTCTACATAGCTAGTAACTTTTGGTAAGATTTCTTCGGTAATAACTTTAGAAGCGTCACTTAAATTATTTTTTAATTCGATACCTTTATCTTTTACACCAGTAGCATGTTCTTTTATAGTTGAACTATCACTAGCGAATTGTTTTCCGAATTCTACAGTATTTTCTACCTTCCCTGTAATTTTTTTAACTACTCTTTCTAAATCGTTTTTTATATACTCGGCTGAAGCGGCTACTCCATTTTTTTGAGTATAATTCCACATACATTTAGAATATGCGACAGAGTTATCAAATTTTTCTTTTAAAATTTCTTTATGTTCATCTGCTTTTTTTGGATTATCTATGTAGTACTTAACCGCATAAGCACCTAATCCAGCCAAAACAAGCTTAGATAGTTTTCCCATTTCTTAACCTCACTTAAATATATTTGTTATAATTATAACATAGTTAGCATTAAATATACATTAATAAAGACAATATTTTTTTTAGAAAAATTTTATAAAAACAGCAAAAAAAATATATACTAATTAAACGGGTATAAATAGCGATAAATATGGATTATATGCGGTTTCTTCGACTTTGTGGTTTTGTTGCCTTTTACAAAAATGTTTGTTATAATTAATTAGATTAGTAGAAATTTTAGAATTAAAGAAAGGAGGAAATATGTATCGAGATAATATAAAACCACAAAAAGGAACTATAACCAAAATAATAGCTTATAAGCACGATGGTTCGTTGCATCGAGTATGGCATAAAAATACCGTATTAGAAGCTAATGAACAAGTTATTATTTTAGCAAACAACAAAACCTCAGTTACAGAAAGTGACGGAAGAACGTGGGTTACGAAAGAAACAGCTTTAGTATATTTTCATGCAGATTGTTGGTTTAACATTGTTTGTATGTTTAGAGAAGATGGACTACATTACTATTGTAATTTGAGTTCACCATTTGCTTACGATATTGATGGGATAAAATATATAGATTACGATTTAGATATAAAAAAATATCCAGACGGAAAGTATTTTTTGTTAGATGAAGATGAATATAATCAACACAAACATAGATACAATTATAGCGAGAATGTGGATCGTATATTGCGTCACAATGTTAATAAACTACAAAATTGGATAGAAAAAAATCTTGGTCCATTTTCCGAAGAATTTATCCATATTTGGATAGAAAATTACAAAAAAGTTGTTAAGTAGAAATAAATAAAATTAATAATTTATAAAGCATAATTTTTCAGGAAATAATAGAAATAAACACAAATAACATAAGATGATGGAAATAAAATTCTAATGTGTATAAAACTTTATTTTTTGAGAATTATGCTTTTCTACAATAAAAGTATATGAAGAATAGAGGAGGTATTATGTTAAAAGGAAAATTCGCTATTGTTACGAAAAACGATAATATTTCACAAGAAATTTCAGAAAATCTAAAGAAATTCCTTATACAAAATAAACTTGAAGAAGATATTAATGAACCGAATTACGTCTTTGTTGTAGGTGGAGATGGAACTGTATTAGGAGCATTTAGAAAATATTTAGATATTGTAAACGAAATACAATTTTTATCTATTCACACAGGGCATTTAGGATTTTATACAGATTACCAAGCGAAAGATTATGAAAAAATATTTGTAGATATGTTAAAAAAAGAACCGAAAGTAGAAAAATACCCGTTATTAGCAGTGGAAGTTTACTGTCGAGGAGGAAATTTACTTACAAAAAGCTATGCTTTAAACGAAATAACACTTAATAACTCAAAAGGCTCAACTTACATAGCAGAAATATATATTGACGGAGAACATTTTGAGAATTTCCGAGGAGACGGAATTTGTATAAGTACTCCTACAGGATCTACAGCTTATAATAAAAGCTTGGGAGGAGCTGTAATTCATCCGAATATAGAAGTTTTTCAAGTTACGGAGATAGCAGCACTAAATAATCTAGTATATAGAACATTAGGTAATTCTATAGTATTATCAAAAAACGAAAAATTAATAATTGTTCCAAAACAACAGTACAATAATCATCGTTTAAACATAGATCAACTATTTTATAGTTATGATTCTCTATCAAAAGTAGAAGTTACATTATCAAAAACTAGAACAATTTCATTTTTACGCTATAACGACG
>CAMEOL010000136.1 GCA_945929765.1 uncultured Gemella sp. | reverse complement strand
TAACGGGTTTGATATTATCCAAGAAAATGATATTGTAGTAATAGTAAACTATAATCAAAACATAAGACAGTTAGATGATATTTTAAAAGAAAAAGGTACTACATATGAATTATAAGATGATATACTTTGTCCTAGGAAAAATGTTAAGATTACTCTCATTTTTTTTAGTACTACCTTTATTAACGGGGCTATTTTTTAAAGAAAATAAAAATGTTATATTCACATATGTTATTTTGATTTTTATTTGTTTTATTGTTTCAACTACAATTATCTATTTCTTAAAAAATAATCTGGATAAGAAATTTTATACAAAAGAAGGATTTGTTATCGTTGCAGCAACATGGATAATCTACTCTATCTTAGGTTCATTACCATTTTATATAACTGGCTACATACCTAATTTTATAGATGCTCTTTTCGAAACTGTTAGTGGGCTAACTACTACCGGTTCATCTATTCTTAACAATATAGAAGCTCTGCCTAAAAGTTTGTTAATATGGAGAAGTTTTACTCACTTTATTGGCGGTATGGGGGTAATAGTATTTGCTTTAGCTGTTTTACCTCGTTCGCCTCATAATATTCATATTATGAAGGCAGAAGTTCCTGGACCAATATTTGGAAAAGTTGTTTCTTCTATGAAGAGAACTGCAATTTTACTTTATGGCCTTTATATCGGGTTATCCGTAGTAATGTTTATCTTATTGTTGTTTTCTGGAATCGGTATTTTCGAGAGTTTAAACATTACATTTTCGACTGCGGGTACTGGAGGATTTGCAACAAAGACTTCTGGAATTTCATTTTATAATAGTAATTATGTTACATTAGTAGTTACTATTTTTATGATAATATTTGCTATGAATCTTAATTTAGTATATATTATATTAGCAAAAAGATCGTTAAAATATTTAAATAACGAAGAATTTAAATGGTTTATTTCCCTAATTATAATTTCTACTATAGTAATTTTTATAAACTTATATTATAGCGTCAGTGCTCCAACAGAAAATCTTCTAGACGTACTGTTTACAGTAAGTTCTATAATTTCTACTACTGGATTCACCTATTTGAACTTTAGTAATTGGACAATGTTCTCCCAAATTGTAATTTTATTTTTAATGATTTGTGGAGGCTGTGCAGGGGGTACTGCTGGTGGGCTAAAAATTCCAAGAATAATATATATGCTAAAAAATACTAGAAACTATATAAGAAAATCAATTACTCCGAATAAAGTTATTAAATTAAAAATTGACAACAAAACAATTGAAGATCCGAGTATATTTTCTAACTACATGCTACTGTACTTAATAGTTTTTTCTATTTTTAGCATAATACTATCTATCCAAATCCAAGATTTTGAAGAAGTGTTTACAGCTGTTCTTAGTACACTTAATAATGTGGGGCCTGGTTTTAATAAATTTGGTCCTATGGAAAATTTCTCAAACGTTCCTTATTTCTCTAAATTCATATTAACAATATCTATGTTACTAGGACGTTTAGAAATTATTCCATTTATTGTTTTATTCTCTAGGTATACATGGAGAAAAAAATTAAATAATAAATAAATTTTGTTCGTTTTCTAAAAATAATGAGAGTGACTAATAAACACATTTTTATTAGTTACTCTCTCTTATTTTTTCTCTTATTATTTTGTTAATATTCTGCTATTTCTGCTAAATATTCCCAACGACATAACTTTTCTTCAAGTTTCTGTTTTATTTCTTCTTGCTGTTCAGTTAATTCATTAAGTTTAGTAAAATTAGTAGCTACATTAGCCATTTCTTGTTCTATTTCTATCAAGAGATTTTCTAATTCTGCAATTTCTCCATCAATAGTTTCCCATTCTTTTTTTTCGGAATATGTTAATTTTTTCTTTGTTTTTTCTGGTTTATTGTTATTATTTTGTGACGTTGTTTTTTGGGAACTTTCCTGTTTATTAACAAATAGATTACCACCACTATTAATATAATCACTATAATTACCATTAAACTTAATTATTTTTGCTTCTCCTTGAAAGACGAGCAATTCGTCCACTACTTTATCCAAAAAGTACCTATCGTGTGAGACTGTTACTACAACGCCATTAAATGTTTCTAAAAATTCTTCTAATATTGTTAGTGTTTGTGTGTCTAGATCGTTAGTAGGCTCATCTAACAACAAAACATTAGGTTGTTCCATTAATAGTCTTAGTAAATATAACCTTCTTTTTTCTCCACCAGATAATTTTTCTATTTTAGTACCGTGCATATACATAGGGAATAAAAAACGTTCTAATAATTGAGCTGCTGAGATAACTGAGCCATCAATATTTTTTATAGCTTCTGCACCTTCTCTTACATAGTTTATAACTCTTAACGAAGGATTCATATCTTCTATTAATTGGCTATAATATGCAATTTTTACTGTTTGTCCTGTTTTTATAATACCTGAGTCTAGTCGCTCTTTTTCTGCAAGTAATTTCAAAAAAGTAGATTTTCCGACCCCATTCAAACCTACAATACCAATTCTAGCATTGTTTTTTATAATATAACTGAAATTTTCTACGATTTTTTTATTTTCGAATTTTTTACAAATATTTTCAATTTCAAATACTTGCTTTCCAATTCTGCTAGCATCTAATGAAATATTTAAGTTCTCATTCGGTGCCTTGCTTGTTAATAACTTTTCTTCTAAGTCATCAAATCTTTTTATTCTAGCTTGTTGCTTTGTCGTTCTTGCCTTTACTCCACTTCTAATCCATTCTAATTCTTTTTTATAAAGTTTTTTATTTTTTTGATATTGAGATTCTTCATTAGCTTCACGTTCGGCCTTTTTTTCCAAAAACGAACTATAGTTACCTGTATATTCATAAAGATTTCCATTATCTAATTCAAATGTCCTCGTTGTAATATTATCTAAAAAATATCTATCATGAGTAATAACTAGTATACTATTTTGATATCCTTTCAAATATTTTTCGAGCCATTCTATTGTTTCAAAATCTAAGTGGTTCGTAGGTTCGTCTAACAATAATAAATCTGGTGTTTCTATCAAAACATTCGCTAGTGCAACTCTTTTCTGTTGTCCTCCAGAAAGATCGCCTATTTTTCTGTTGTAAGAAGTTATACCTAGTTTACTTAAGATAGTTTTTGCTTTACTACTTGCATCCCAAGCATCTTCTTTATCCATAAGTTCTTGCAAGCTAAATAATTTTCCTTGCAACAGTGTATCTGTTGGGTTAATAGCTAATTTCTCTATTATTTCTTCATATTGCTTCAATAATTTTATTATTTTTGTATCACTAGAAAAAATGCAATCTAAAACCGTTAATTCTTCATTAAAACTTACATTTTGAGGTAAGTATTTTATTGTATAGTCATTACTATGTGTTATATTAACTTCATCATAATGATCTTTTCCTGCTAAGCATTTTAAGAGTGTAGATTTACCAGTTCCGTTTATCCCTATTAACCCTACTCTTTCTTTTTCTGCAATCGAAAAACTTATATTATCAAATAATGTTTTTTCTCCATAAGTTTTTGTCATATTTTCGACTTTATAAACTTTCATAATTCACCTCTCTAATAATCATTTTATGAGAAATAGTATCATCCAAAATATTTAGATATACGTAAATCTAATCTTTCTGAAAAATGTTTTAATTTCATTTCT
>CAMEOL010000135.1 GCA_945929765.1 uncultured Gemella sp. | reverse complement strand
CTTACTAGGGTATTTCTCATTTGAGCTAACTGATTTACTATTATTACTTTTTAAGAACGATATTTCTCGCTCTAACAAACTAATTTTATTTTCTAAACTTTTTATTCTATCATCTTCTTGATTGTTAGGTACATAGTTATTAATATTTTTCTTTGCACTATTATTTGAAAGTTTCATTATACATATTTGCATGTAGCTAATATATTCTGTAGAAAATCTAATACTATTTTCTGTTTCTGACAAAATTAAAATATTATCATAAATATCTTCTGTCGATACGGTTTCTAATGTTTGTTTAATTCCTTCTAAATTGTATTCGCAAAACTCATCACTACCCATGTTTTTAAATATAACAATATCTCTAGATAAAGTTATCAAATTAGTTAATAAAATTTTCGTATCTTTTCCTTTTTGAACAAATGTATTGTAACTTATTAATGCATCTGTAGCTCGTCTTTCTAATATTAAACGATAAAAATCTAGTATATCTGTATCGCTTAATGAAGATGTAACATTAAGGACATCTTCTAAAGTTATTTTCTCTATATTATAATTCGAAACTTGATCTAATATTCCTATTGCATCTCTAAGTCCACCTTTAGCTATTGTTGCTATTTTTCTTATAGCTTCTGTGTCTATATTAATATTTTCAAGTTGTGCTATATTTTCTAAACGTTCCTGTAACTCACTGTTTGTAATATTTTTAAATTCAAATTTTTGACATCTCGACAAAATAGTTGCAGGTATTTTATGCATCTCTGTAGTTGCCAAAATAAAAATTATATGTGCAGGTGGTTCTTCTAAAGTTTTTAGTAAAGCATTAAAAGCAGATGTCGTTAACATATGTACTTCATCTATAATATATACTTTATATTTACTTTCAGTAGGTGCAAATTTTATTGCTTCTTTTATATCCCTTATTTCATCAACACCATTATTACTAGCAGCATCGATTTCTAGAATATCTACACTATCTCCTAAATACTGTTCATTGGAGTTAACTTCATTCGCAAAAATTTTAGCAATAGAAGTTTTACCTGTACCTCTCGGACCGTAAAATAAATATGCATGAGCTATTTTATTTTGAGATATTGCGTTCTCTAAGACAGAAACAATATGCTTCTGACCGACGACATCTTTAAAACTTTTTGGTCTATATTTTCTATATAATGCTTTAAACATAACTACCTCCATACGATAGAAATATTATACCATATACATATTATTAATTAAAGTTTAATAAATAAGAAAAAGAATTAAAAAACAAAGGTATCATAAGCATTAACATCTTTTAAACTTAAAGCAATAGCGTTATTTTTATTTACTTGAGCTAATTTATTCTCACTTTCAGTTTTAAAATTATCATATTCAGTTTGCAGTTGTTCTAATGTTGTTTTAACATCAGCATCAGCTTTATTTTCTTCTAACAAACTAGTAACTCTATCTGTCTGTGCCTGTAATTGCTCTTTCAATGAATCAATTTCAGCTGTAGTATCTGCTTTAACCTGTGCTTTTGCACTTTCTATACCTGCACCGTACGCTTGCATTATAGTATCAATCTTGTCTTTATCAGTTACTCCTGCTTCTATTAATGTTTCTCGTTTTAAACTCATGTTAAAACCTCCGTTTTACGTCCGTTAGACTTATTTCAATTAGTTTTACGTCCTAATTAAGACAAAATAAATAAACCTTTTTACGTCATGTTTAGGACAAAATAAAAACACCTAACTTTAGTTAAGTGTTTAATAATTATTTAATTTTTATATAGGTTCATAATAATCAGGAGAATTTTTCAATCTATTCATTTCATTATACGCCTCTATTGCTTCGTCAGGTGTTCCTTCTTTGAATTCTAGAGTAATAATCTTTTCTCCTTTATCATCTTCTACAACTTTAATTATTGAATATGGTTCAAATATATCTATTAATTCTCCTATTCTTTTATGAATATTCATCATTTTCTCCTTTCGAAATAATTTTTCACAAACATTTCAACATGCACTTCTTCTGGTTTTTCAAACATATTATGAAAAGCATACTTACTTATCTCTTTTCTTATATTATAACTTTCTTTATTTAGATTATCAACTAAATTATAAGAGTTTTATTTTAATTTCCCCATTATTTCTACTGGACTTATGACAAAATAAAAACACCTAACTTTTGTTAAGTGTTTATCTTATTTCTTCTAAATTTACTATTTTCAATATTTCTTGTGCTTCTTCGTATGCAGTTATTGCCTCAGGGGGAATATTATTTTTGAAAACTTCTTTAACTTCTGAAATACTACCGTTTTCATCTCTTATAAATTCTAGTTCTACATATGGTTCATATATATCCATTAATTTATCTAATCTTTCATAACTATTCATTACCTAATCCTCCCGAAATAATTTTTAACAGAAATTTCAACATAAACTTCTTCAGGTTTTATAAAACTTGATTCATTTGCATATTATCTTATCTCTTTTCTCATATTATATCTTTTTTTATTTTAGTTTTCAATTATTGAATTGATTTTAAGCCATAAAAATCACAAAAACATTTTGCACCATCTATCCTTAAACTTATTTGACTATGTAAATATAAAGGTATATAATAAAATTAATTTGCACTGCTTAATAAGGAGAAAATTTATGAAAGCTATTATTGTTGGTGGCGGAAAAGTTGGTAATCTTCTATGTGAAGAACTATCTTCTACGTATGATGATGTAACAATTATTGAAACTAATGAAAAACTTGTAAAGAAAATAATAGAACAATATGACATAAACGGTATTGCAGGAAACGGAGCAAACTATAGTATATTAGACGAAGCTGGAGCTGCAGAATCAGATATTTTTATCGCTGTAACAACAAGCGATGAAATCAACATTATATCATGTATCACTGCAAAACAAATGGGAGCAAAATATACTATAGCTAGAATAAGAAACCCTGAATATACACAAACTAAAGAATTTTTAAAAAATAGTCTAGGAATAGATTTAATGATAAATCCCGAATATGAAGCTGCAAAACAGATAAGTTTCATGTTAAAATATCCTACAGCTAATAAAATAGAAACTTTTGCTAATAATAGAGTTAAAATGATAGAAGTTACTATAAAAGAAAATAGTATTCTCAAAGGTATCTCTTTAATAGATAGCAAGAAAATAATAGACTTTCCTGCTGTAGTTTGTTTAGTTGAAAGAAAAGGAGAGGTAATCGTTCCTAGGGGAGATTACATTTTTACAGTAGGAGATAAAGTTCATATAACTGCAGATGAAATAAATATAAAAAAATTCTACAAATTACTCGGAACAAAAGAAAATATCGATAAAAAAATAAAATCATCACTAATTATCGGTTCTGGAAGACTGTCACATTATTTGATAGCTCTACTTCAAGAAAATAATACATATATAAAAAATATCGAAATAAATCCTAAAAAAGCTGATATAATTAGTGAAACATATCCAGATATAGATGTTATTCTTGCTGACGGTAGCGATCGTGACGTTTTGATAGAAGAAGGAATAGAAACTTTCGATAGTTGTATTGCTTTAACAGGCTTAGACGAAGAAAATATAATTATTAGTCTTTATGCAACAAAACTAGGAGTAAAAAAATCTATAGCAAAAATAAATAGAAACTCACTTACCCAAATTGCGGAAGA
>CAMEOL010000134.1 GCA_945929765.1 uncultured Gemella sp. | reverse complement strand
AAATAATAGTATTGTTGAAAACATATAGTGATGATGTTTGGGATAGTATGTAACTATAAAAATTACTTTAAAAATATTGTTTTAATGTTCGAATAATGATGTTATAATTATAAGGTGAAAACTTTGAAAGGATTTTATTTATGAACAAGAAAAAAATACTTATACCATTAGTAGCAGGGGGATTATTTACTGTTGCTGGATATTCTGAAAGTGCGTTTGCTGCTGAAGAAACAACGGCAAATACAACTAGTACACAAACAACCCCAAGCACAGAAACACCTTCAACAGCTACTACAACGACTGAAGGGAATACTGTAACAGATGTAGCAACTACGACACCAACAGAAGAAAAATCAGTAAATGTAAGAATATTGGCATCAACAGACTTACATACTAACTTAGTGAATTATGATTATTACCAAGATAAAGATTCGCAAAATCTAGGATTGGCTAAAACAGCTATTAAATTAAAAGAAGCTATAAAAGAAAATCCAAATGTAATAATAGTAGATAACGGAGATACTATCCAAGGGACACCATTAGGAACGTATAAAGCGATTGTTGATCCAGTAGAAAAAGGTGAAAATCACCCAATGTACGAAGCTTTAGAAGCATTAAACTATGATGCGGTAACATTAGGAAATCACGAATTTAATTATGGACTAGAATATCTTGATACAGTACTAAAAGGGACGAAACTACCCGCAGTAAATGCTAACGTAAAAAATATGGATGGAACGTTACGTTATACACCATATATAATTTTAGATAAAACTTTTAAAGATAATTTAGGAAATGACGTGCTAATAAAAGTAGGTATTACAGGAATAGTACCACCTCAAATATTAAATTGGGATAAAGCACTATTAGAAGGGAAAATAGTAGTAGAAGACTCTATTAAAGCATTAGAAAAAATAGTACCAGACATGAAGCAAGCCGGTTCAGATATAGTTCTAGTACTTTCACATTCAGGAATAGGTGATGACATCTATGAAGAAGGAGAAGAAAATATTGCATACCACATTCCGAAAATTGAAGGAGTAGATGCAGTAATAACAGGACACTCACATGCAACATATCCAGATCCTAAATCAGATTATGCAAAATTACCAGAAACTGACGAAGAAAATGGGCGTATTTTAGGAAAACCGGTAGTAATGGCAGGAAAATATGGAGATCATTTAGGGTTAATTGATTTAAAATTAGTAAATGTTAATGGTAAGTGGCAAGTAGATCTAAATAACTCAAAAGGAGAGATCCGTAAAATCGATACAAAATCTACTGTTGCAGACGAAGAAGTTTTAGCTATTGCTAAAGAATCACACGACAAAACAGTAGAATATGTGCGCCAAAAAGTCGGAGAAACTACGGCAGATATAAATAGTTACTTTGCATTAGTAAAAGATGACCCATCTATCCAAATTGTTAATAATGCACAATTATGGTATGCAAAAGAAGAATTAAAGGGAACGGAATTAGAAAACTTGCCACTACTTTCACCCGCAGCACCATTTAAAGCTGGAACACGTGGAGATGCAACAGCGTACACAGACATAAAAGCTGGACCAATAGCTATAAAAAATGTTGCAGACCTATATTTGTATGATAATGTAACAGCAATAGTAAAATTAACTGGAGCTCAAATAAAAGAATGGTTAGAAATGAGTGCAGGACAATTTAACACTATAGATCCTAATGTAACGACACCGCAAAATATAATAAATACAAATTATAGAACTTATAATTTTGATGTTATTGATGGCTTAACTTACGAATACGACATTACTCAACCTAATAAATATGATAAAGATGGAAAAGTAGTTAATGCTGATGCTTCTCGAGTAAGAAACCTTAAATTTGAAGGGAAAGAAATAGATCCTAATCAAGAATTTGTTGTAGTAACTAACAACTATCGTATGAGTGGTCAATTCCCAGGGGTAAAAGATGCATCATTAAAACAATTACTAGGATTAGAAAATCGTCAAGTAATAATAAACTATATTACAAAAGAAAAATTAATTAATCCATCTGCAGACGATAACTGGACATTTTCAGATACTTTAAAAGGGCTGGACTTAAGATTTACCACAGCTGACTCAGCACAATCATTAATAGAAAAATTAGAAGACGTAACATATGTAGGAACGACAGAACCAGCAGGATTCGGAGAATATAGATATACATATTTACCTGCCAAAGTAACTTCTAATGGAGAAAATTTAACAAATGAATTGCTAAAAGCAATAATTGTTAAAGAAAAAATTCCATTTAAAACTATATTTAAAGAAGATCCTACATTAGAATCAGGAAAAGAAATAGTTGAAGTAGAAGGTGTAGAAGGATCAGTAACAAAAGTTACAATAAATAATGAAACTACAGTACTTGAATCAGTGGCACAAGTTGATCGTGTTGTTCGTATAGGTACTAAAAAATTAGCTAATAATAACCAAACACAAGCAAATGTAACAGTAAATAACAAAGAAGAAGTAAAAGAAGATAAATCTCAAGTAGTATCGACAGCTAGAAAAGTATTACCATCAACAGGTATAGCAACATCTTCATCTATGTTAGGTATTGTAGCACTAATGTTCTCTGGCTTATTAATTAGAAGAAAAATTAAATAAAAATTATATCTTTAAATCGTTAAGACTGTTGGCAAAATTGTTAACAGTCTTTTTTATATTAGTAATATGATATAAAAGTTTAATAGAATAAAAGTAAATAATATAATTATGTTTTATAAAAATAAAATTATTTTAAATGTAGTAATAAGTAGATATTAAATTAGATGGAAACGCAACACATAATTATAGTTATTATATTGAAAATGTGAAATTAATATGTTATATTAAATTAAGTAGGGTAAATAAAAATCGGGAGAAATATATATGAGGAACAATTATTTGCGGTAGTTTTTTATGTCAATAGGTTATTGGCACTCATAGAAAATAAAATATGAAAATATGGAGAAATATATGAGTAAAGAAGCTATTAAATTAACTATTGGAATATTAACAGGGGTACTAACATTAACAGGTGTAGCGACTGTATCACCAACATATGCTATTGATTTAAAAGTGCAAGATATCTTGCCTAACAGCAAAGATGTTAACTTAAAAATAGAAGAAAAAAGTGCTACAAAAGCACAGGTAACTATCGAAGCAAAAAAAGAAGTAGAAAATGTAGTTGTAAGATTACAAGTAGATAAAGAAAAAAATTATGTATATGAATACAAAAAATTACAGTCAGGTGAAATAGTAACATTTGAGATAGATTTAGAATCAGAGGAAGCGAAGAAAAAAATATTACCGACCACAAGTAAAGTAAGAAAAGAAGAGCAAATAGTAGCTAAAGTTTTAAATCATGATGTTACAGGAAGTATAGCATATAGCGTAGAAACAGATGAAAAATTTACAATAGAAACAGGAACTGTAACACAACCTGAAAAACCGACAGAAGAAACAGGAACTGTAACACAACCTGAAAAACCGACAGAAGAAACGGGAGCTGTAACACAACCTGAAAAACCGACAGAAGAAACAGGAGCTGTAACACAACCTGAAAAACCGACAGAAGAAGCAGGAGATACAACACAACCTGAAAAACCGACAGAAGAAACGGGAGATACAACACAACCTGAAAAACCGACAGAAGAAACGGGAGATACAACACAAC
>CAMEOL010000133.1 GCA_945929765.1 uncultured Gemella sp. | reverse complement strand
TCGTTATCCAGAAGTAACAAATACTCTATTAGAATGGAGTGTAGATAATAATATTTGGTTACGAAGAATAGCTATAGATCACCAATTGCTAAGAAAAGAAAAAACAGATAAAGATTTATTAGAAAAAATAATTGTTAACAATTTAGGAAGTAATGAATTTTTTATTAATAAGGCTATAGGATGGTCGTTACGAGATTATTCGAAATGTAATCCAGAATGGGTAAAAGACTTTATTTCTCGTTACGAAGACAAAATGTCTAATTTAAGTATAAGAGAAGCAAGCAAATATATTTAATTACATATAGAGGTTTTTTATGAAAATATTAAAGAGAATGCTTATAGGTTTGCTAATTTTAGCAATTATTGCTTATGGAGCAGTGTCGTACAATTTAGCTAAATCAATAGTAAGACCTGATGTAATGACACTAGAACAAGAACGAAATTGGCTGGCAGAGCGTAATTTAATAGGTGATTTTGATAATTATAGTAAAGAAGATTATCAAATAAATGGATATAATAATTACACAATAAATGCCCAACTAATAAAAGCAGAAGATAGTAATTCAAAAAAATATGTAATAATTACACACGGTTTTCGTTCTAATAGAAATGGATCGATAAAATATGTAGATGTATACAGAAATATGGGTTACAATGTAATAATTTATGATGTGCGTGGTCATGGTATTAACGAAAAAACTACAGTAAGTTTAGGACAATTAGAATCAGAAGATTTAGATTTAATAATTAAAGATACATATTCTAAATATGGCAATGATATATATTTAGGGTTACATGGTGAGTCTATGGGAAGTGCTACTTCGCTTTCTGTCTTGGCAAAGAAACCTAATTTAAAATTTGTAGTTGCTGACTGTGGATTTTCTAATCTTTATGATTTGATAAAAGGAGCGTACCAAGAAAACAATTTAAGTATATTAATATATGGAGTAAACGCAGTAACTAATTTAGGTTACGGTGTTGATATGAAGAAAACTTCCCCAATAGATGCTCTTAATAATAATGAAGTTCCTATTTTATTTATTCATGGTCAAAATGATGCATTTATAAAACCGGAACATAGTCAAAAGATGTTCGAGAGAAACAACTCTAAAGATGAAATACATATTGTACCAAATGCTGAACACGCAATGTCAAGACAGGTTTTAGGATTAGAAGAATATAGCAAAATTGTTGCGAAATTTTTAAATGATTTATAAAATATAATAACTATTAAAATTTTGAAAATATGAAATAAGTATTGTGGAAGTTATTTCGCTACTCTAGTATATTTTCAAGAAAATAAGTGTCTGAAAGATAAAAATATAAAATCTTTAGACACTTATTTTTATTATCTAGAAAATACGGTTTATAATTAGCTACTGTGGATTATAAATAAAGGCTCTACGTCAAATAAGGTGATTAAAATAAAAGCATGCTTACGCAACGGATAATCGTTACATAAGCATATTACAATCTATTTTTAAAACTACCGCATTTGACAGAGATCCTAAATTAAAATGAAATCGGAACGTACAATTAATTTATGAAAAATAAATGCATTTTATTTTCAAAAAAATATAGAATTATCTCAATAAATGTGGTAAAATATTGTCAATAATTTTAAAAATTCAGAAAAGGAGTTTCTTATGACAAAAAAATTAAATTATATAATGATATCACCTCATTTTCCGAAAAATTATGAAACCTTTGCGCCAAGGCTAAAAGAAGCAGGAATTAACGTATTAGGAATAGCAGATGCAGCTTATGATGAATTGAGTGATGTTCTAAAAAATTCTTTAACAGAATATTATCGTGTAGATGATATGAATGATTATGACCAAATGTATAGAGCAGTAGCATTTTTTGCTCACAAATACGGTAAAATAGATAGAATTGAGTCTCATAACGAGCATTGGTTAGAATTAGATGCCAAGTTAAGAACAGATTTTAATGTTTTTGGATTCAAAAATGACGACATGGGACGAATAAAAACTAAATCTCAAATGAAAGAAGTTTTTAGAAAAAATAAAATTCCTGTTGCTAATGGACGCGTATTTACTACAGATAAAGATGCAAGAGCGTTAGCAAAAGAATTAGGATTACCTGTTATCGTTAAGCCTGACAATGGAGTGGGAGCAAGCAGTACGTATAAATTAAAAACTAAAGCAGAATTAGACAACTTCTTAAAAACACGTGATAAAAATGTTGTCTTTATTATGGAAGAATTTATCGAAGGGAATATTGTAACTTTCGATGGTTTAGTTGACCAAGATGGGAAAGTAGTATTCTTCTCAACATTACAACATAATACAGCGGTATTAAATATTTTATCTGATTCAGATGATATGTATTATTTCTTACCTAGAGAAATACCTAAAGATTTACAGAAAATGGGTGAGAAATGTGTAAAAGCTTTTGGAATCAAAGAACGATTCTTCCATTTTGAGTTTTTCAGAACTGGTAAAAATGAAAAAGAATTAATGGCGATAGAAATTAACTGTCGACCACCAGGTGGATTAACTATAGATATGTTTAACTATGCAAATGATATTGATGTATTTAAAGAATATGCAACTGTTGTAACAGAAAATAAATTTAATGCAAAATTAACTAGACCTTACAATTGCTTCTATATAGCTCACAAAAATGAAAAAAATTATGTTCATAGTGAACAAGAAACAAGAGAAAAATACGGAAAACAATTAGTAGACATTCAACATGTTCCTGGAGTATTTTCTGCAATAATGGGAGATCAAGGATACATCTTCAAAACAGAAACAATGGAAGAAATGTATGAAATAATTGATTTTGTAAGAGAGGTACACTAATTTGAAATTTGAAAGAAGAAGTCACTATAGCGGATCATTAGGTCGCGAAATGTATTTTAATGTTTATGGTCATGCAGGTAAACCGATAATTGTCTTCCCATCATCAGGTGGAAGTCATAACGAATATGGCGATTTTGGTATGATAGAGTCTATAAGAGAATTTATCGATAGAGGAGTAGTGAAAGTTTATACACCAGATTCAGTAGATAGTGAATCTTGGTTTTCTACTAATAAAAATGCTCATGATATGGCATATTTTCATAATTTATATGATAGCTATATCGTACATGAATTTGTTCCTTTAGTTCGTCATGAATCAAATTGGGGAGGAAAGTTAATCGCAACAGGGTGTAGTATGGGAGGATTTCATACTATAAACTTTGCTTTGCGTCATCCAGATATTTTTGATACAGCTATAGCTTTGAGTGGTGTTTATGACGCAAGATTCTTTACAGGTGAATATTATGGAGATCAAGAAGTATATCACAATTCGCCAATAGACTATCTATGGAATAAAAATGATGCTTGGTTCTTAGATCAGTATAGAAATTCTAATTTTATAATTTGTGTAGGGCAAGGCGCGTGGGAAGAACCACATATTTCTGATACGAGAAGGTTACAAGAAGCATTTGCAGCTAAGGGTATACCGGCTTGGTTTGATTATTGGGGAAGTGATGTTGATCACGACTGGCCATGGTGGAAGATTCAAATGCCGTATTTCTTAAGAACGTTAGAAGAGCAAGGTAAATTATAAAATTAATTAACCGAAGGTTCGCTGTTACATTCGATTATAAAAAAATAAAAAGAGAAGAAACAGTCTCACGGACTAATTAATATAATTTCACATAAAAAAATATTC
>CAMEOL010000132.1 GCA_945929765.1 uncultured Gemella sp. | reverse complement strand
GCAATTTTATTTGGATTTGCAACAGGGTTAGTATCACAATTAACTATGATTGCATTGCTAATAATATTCAAATCACCAATTTTAATTATTACAGGTTTCGTTCCAGTATTCTTTGATAATGCTACATTAGCAGTTTATGCTGATAAGCGTGGAGGAGTAAGAGCGGCAGTAATAGTTGCAGCAATTTGTGGATCACTACAAGTTATTGGTGGTGCTATAGCTGTGTATCTGTTCCAATTAGCAGGTGGATGGCATGGAAATATAGACTGGGCAACAGCTTGGCCATTCTTCGGATTTATTATGAAGAACTTAGGATACATTGGAATTGCATTAGTAGCAATAATATTACTTGCAATCCCTCAATTACAATATGCTCGCGCTAAAGATAAAGAAGCATACTTTAGAGCAGAAGTAGATCCAATTGATTAATATTAACTTTATAAAATATAAAAAAATTCTTAGGAGGATAAAAAAATGTTAAAAGTATTAGCAGCTTGTGGAAATGGAATGGGTTCTAGTATGGTTATCAAAATGAAAATTGAAAATGTGCTTAGAAAATTAGGTGTTAGTAGTTTTCAAGTAGATTTTTGTAGTGTAGGAGAAGCTAAAGGTGTAGCAGGAAGTTATGATGTAGTAGTAGCTTCGCAACATTTAATCCATGAAGTTGAAGGGCGTACTCAAGGGAAGTTAGTAGGTTTAGATAACTTAATGGATGATGCAGAAATTACTGAAAAATTAAAAGCAGTATTGTAATTATTAAATAAGGAGGTGATGGGGTTTATCTCCATCACCTTTTTAAATGAAACAGATTTAAAAATATAATAATAAAATTAAGGAGAAAAACAATGAATTTAAAAGAAGCGTTAGTAAAAAATAATTCAGTAAAATTGGGATTAGAAGCTTCAACATGGGAAGAAGCAGTAAAACTTTCAATTAATCCACTTATAGAAAGCGGAGCAGTAGAAGAAAGATATTATGATGCTATTTTAAGAGTAACAGCAGAATTTGGTCCGTATTATTTATTAATGCCAGGAATGGCTATGCCACACGCAAGACCAGAAGATGGAGTAAAAGAAGATGCTTTTAGTTTAATTACTTTAAAAGAACCTGTAACATTTTCAGATGGGAAACAAGCGTCAGTCTTAATAGCGTTAGCAGCTACTTCATCAGAAATTCATGCTTCTGTAGCTATACCACAGATTATAGCATTATTAGAATTAGAAAATTCAATTGAAAGAATGGTACAGGCAAAAACTGTTGAAGAAATATATGACATGATTGAAGAAACAAAAGATAGTCCATATTTACAAGGGTTTAATAATTAATTTATTTATAAGGAGATAAAGATAATGGCATTACCTAAATTACAAGTAGCACTAGATAACAATTCTATTGAGAGTGCGTTAGAATCGATTAAAGCATGTGGAGATGTAGTAGATGTTATAGAAGCAGGAACTATATTATGTTTAGCAGATGGAATGAAAGCAGTAAAATGTTTGCGTTCTCTATTCCCAACTAAAGAGTTAATAGCAGATACTAAATGTGCAGACGCAGGTGGTACAGTTGCAAAAAATTGTAAAGATGCAGGGGCAGATATTATGACTGTAATTTGTTGCGCAACTATACCTACTATGAAAGCAGCTCAAAAAGAAATTGGAACTTTACAAGTAGAACTGTATGGGGATTGGACATTTGAACAAGCAGAACAATGGCTTGCTGCTGGAATAGATCAAGCGATCTATCACCAAAGTAGAGATGCTCTATTAAGTGGTGAAACATGGGGAGAAAAAGACTTAAATAAAGTAAAAAAACTTATAGATATGGGATTCAAGGTATCTGTTACGGGAGGATTATCAATTGAAACTTTAGAATTATTTAGAGGACTTGATGTTTATACATTTATTACTGGAAGAGGTATAACTGCGGCACCAGATCAACGTCAAGCAGCTCTTGATTTTAAAGCGGAAATAGAGAGAATTTGGGGGTAATATTATGAAAAGACCCATAGGAATATACGAAAAAGCTACACCTAAAAACATAACGTGGTTAGAAAGATTAAATTTTGCTAAAAAATTAGGATTTGATTTTGTAGAAATGAGTATAGATGAACAAGACTCAAGATTAGCAAGATTAGATTGGACAAAAGAAGAACGTTTAGAGTTAGTAAAAGCTATATACGAAACAGGAATACAAATACCTTCTATTTGTTTTAGTGGACATAGAAGATTTCCATTAGGATCAAACGATCCAAAAATTGAAGAAAAGTCACTGGAATTAATGGAAAAATGTATTAATCTTGCTAGTGATTTAGGGGTTAGAACTATTCAATTAGCAGGTTATGATGTTTATTATGAGGAAAAAAGTCCTGAAACAAGAGCTAGATTTATAAAAAATTTAAAAAAATCTTTATCTATGGCTGCTAAAAAACAAGTAACACTAGCTATAGAAATAATGGACGACCCATTTATAAATAGCATAGAAAAACATTTAGCTATATCGAAATTAGTAGATAGTCCATGGCTTATGGTTTATCCAGATTTAGGAAATTTAAGTGCTTGGCATAATGATATACAATCAGAATTTATTTTAGGAAAAAATTATGTTAGTGCCATACATTTAAAAGATACATATCCAGTAACACACGAAAGTAAAGGGCAATTTAGAGATGTTCCATTTGGAGAAGGATGTGTAGACTTTGATAAATGTTTTAATATCTTAAAAGAAATAGAATATAACGGTCCATTTTTAATAGAAATGTGGTCAGAAAATAGTGATAATCCTGAAAAAGAAATAGAAAAAGCTAAAGAATATTTATTACCAAGATTAGAAAAAGCGGGGTTGATTTAATGTTATTAGCAGATTTAAGAAAAAGAGTATATTTAGCTAATATGGAATTACAACAAAAAGGGTTAGTTAAATTTACTTGGGGAAATGTCAGTGGAATAGACAGAGATAAAGGTTTAGTTGTAATTAAACCTTCGGGAGTTAAATATGAAGAGTTAAGTCCTGAAAATATGGTAATTACTGATTTAGATGGAAATATTGTCGAAGGTGAATTAAATCCATCTAGTGATTTAAAAACACATTTAGAATTATATAAATCATTTTTAAATATTGGAGGAGTTGTTCATACTCATTCCGAAGAGGCTGTTGCTTGGGCTCAAGCTGGTAGAGATATAACATCATACGGAACTACGCATGCAGATTATTTTTATGGAGATATTCCTTGTGCAAGAAGTTTAACAGAAGATGAAGTAAGCAATGCTTATGAAAAAGAAACTGGAACGGTAATTATAGAAACTTTTATAGAAAGAAAAATAGATCCTAATTACATACCAGGAATAGTAGTACGTAATCACGGACCATTCACTTGGGGTAAATCTCCAGAAGAAGCAGTTTATCATGCTGTAGTTCTTGAAGAAGTAGCAAAAATGGCGAGAAAAACAGAACAAATAAATCCAGAAGTAAAAAGAGTAGATCAATATTTACTAGAAAAACATTTTATGCGTAAGCATGGAGCGAACGCTTATTACGGGCAGAAAAAATAATAAAAACTATTGATATTGCTTTGAAGCATATCAATAGTTTTTTACTCAATAAACAAAATATTATTATTAGCTAATTATAACAAACGTCTAACTATGAATTGTAGAATTTATAAATATTTTACAATTAAAGAAAAATGGTTACAATAGAAATTTTA
>CAMEOL010000131.1 GCA_945929765.1 uncultured Gemella sp. | reverse complement strand
TTTATTTATCTTATTTGTTGTAGTAATTTATTTATTTACCACAATATATATTTGTAGTAAATTATTTATTTTTTTTACTGAAAAAAATTTTTTTCAAACCATCAAAAGTAATTCTCATCTAATTTAATATATAATTTACTATTGTTTTTCTATCATATTTTAAAACTTCTGATATTTCCAAAATTGTAATTTGATTATCTTTAGCAGAAAAAAGATAACTTTGAGCTAATAGAAAAAATATATTTTTTTCTTTTTCTTGAGTTAAATTTTCTTCAATATTTTTTCGTAATTTTTTTAATATACTAATATTTTCTTCTAAATAAGACAATATGCTATTTTGACCATCTACAATAAACGATAGCATATTTTCTACGAAAAACGTTAATTCTCCTTTATTTAAAGGATGTGAAGTATCTTCAAATGATTTATAATATTTACTTTTATTTCTATTTATTGAATAAGAAAAAGTTATCGCTGACATAAAATCTAATTTTTTAGCTAAATAATTACATACTAAATACCTTCCAACTCTTCCGTTACCGTCATAAAAGGGATGAATATATTCAAAAACGTAATGAAAAACCATATATTTATAAATATCAGGCATACTTGTATCATTTATAAAGTTTATAATTTGAGTTAATAGTTCTTTTATTTTTTCTTCTAGAGAAACCCCTTTATGAATTATTTTGCCACTACTATCAATATTTACTTCATTTTTTCTAAATAATTCTCCATCTAAATTATTTTCTTCAAATATTTCTCCTGCTAATAATTCATCATAAATTGTTCTAATATCTTCTAATTTTTCCAGTTTAAATTCTCTATTTATTTTTTTATATAATTTTACTAAACCTAAAAATCGTTTATATTGAACTTTATTATTAATATTATTTATTGCTTCCCCTAATTCCTTTTTTGTACTCGTAACACTTTCTATTTCATTTGTACTTTGTAATTCATTTATTAAAAGTTTATTTGTAAATTTTTCTAATGCAATACTAGGAAGTTTAGACTGTAAAATTTGTATTTTTTTACTATTCTCTATAATTTGTTCATTTAATTTCATTAAACTTTTACTATTAAATAAAAATAATTGATTTTCTTCCTTACTAAATACACCTTTACTTATTGCTTTTAAATAAATATCTGTCCTGTATGTAGCATAAGAGTTAAATCTAGCTGAATATTCTTGTTCTATATTTATATTTCCTTTATGAAATAATTTTTTTAATTGTTCATAACTAGACATTTTAGACCTCCTATTAATCAATTTTTTTTATAATTATACATTTATTAAAAAATTTTTTCAAGTGAAAATGGGAATTTCGGTCATTTTTCCTGTTTTGATTCCTGTTTTTTACTTCAAAATGGGAATTTTTGCTGTTTTTCCCATTTTGATTTCTGTTTTTTATTTCAAAATGGGAATTTAGCTAATTTTATAAAAAAAGAGAGCAACTCAAAAATCGTGATTTCAAAAAAAACTGTATAATAAATCAATAGCTAAAAAACGAAGTTCATACTAAGAATGCAACAAGTTATTATTATATAATTCGCTGTTTTCTCAATATGAACTTCTAATATTTTCACGTGTTTCTGTTTATCTTCATTAAAATTTATTCTTTATTTAATATTCTATTAATGACTTCCGGATATAATTTATGTTCTACTTTATGAATTTTTTTGGCTAAAGTTTCGTAATTTTCATTTTCATCTATTTTTACTACTTCTTGATCTATAATTTTTCCTGTATCCATTCCACTATCTACCCAATGAATAGATACTCCTGTATATTTAACACCATAATCAAGAGCCATTTTTATAGCATCTTTTCCTTTAAATGCTGGCAAAATTGATGGGTGGATATTTATTATTTTTCCTTCATAGACATTTAGCAAAGTTTCTCCTATTAGACGCATATATCCTGCAAGTACGATAAAATCTATTTTTTCTTCTTTTAAAGTTTTTAATACTTCTTTTTCGTAATGTTTTTTTGTTTCGAAATTTCTTGCTATGTGTGTTACAGTTTTTATATTATATTTTTTTGCGCGTTCAAGAGCATAAATATTTTCTTTATCAGTTAATAATAAAGTAATTTCTGCATTTTTTATTTTTTTATTTATTACCGCTTCTACAATTGCTTCAAAATTACTTCCACTACCTGATGCAAAAACTGCAATTTTAGTAACCATAAATTTCTACTCCTTGTTTTTCTACAACTTCGCCTAATGAATATGCTACTTCGCCTAGTTTATTGGCTATTTCTAATACTTTTTGTTCATCTTTTTCGTCTACAATAACTACAAAACCTATTCCCATATTAAAAATGTTGTATGCTTCTTCTTTACTTATATTTCCTTTTTCTAAAACAAAATCAATTATTTCTGGTACTTTTACAGTAGATACATCAATTTTAGCACCAAAATTTCCTAATGTTCTCGGAATATTTTCGTGGAAACCTCCACCAGTTATATGTGCCATTCCTTTGATTTTAACTTGTTCTTTAATACTTTTTATTAATTTTACATAAATTTTTGTTGGCTCTAATAATAAATTTCCTAAAGTGTCTGCTAACCCATACTTTTCATTAATATCGAAATTATTTTCTTTGAATAAAACACTTCTTACTAAAGAATAACCATTTGAGTGAAAACCTGTAGACGCAAAACCAATTATTTTTTGATCTACTACTACGTCTTTTCCTGTAATTAAATCAGATTTATTACAAGCTCCTACTGCAAAACCTGCAATGTCATAATCTTCAATAGAATACATGTCTGGCATTTCTGCAGTTTCTCCGCCTATTAATGCAGCTTCTGAAAGTTCACATCCGTCTGCCACACCTTTAACTATTTGTTCTATTTTTTCAGGAAAGTTTTTTCCACAAGCTATATAATCTAAGAAAAATAGTGGATCTGCCCCTTGTGCAATAATGTCATTTACACACATAGCTACTGCATCTTGACCGATTGTATCATGTTTATCCGCCATAAATGCTAGCATTAATTTTGTTCCTACACCGTCAGTTCCAGAAACTAAAACTGGCTCTGTATAACCATATTTTGTTAAATCAAAAACTCCACCAAAAGAACCAAACAAATCGATTGCTCCTTTGTTTTTTGTACGTTCTATATGTTTTTTTATTCTTTCTACAGAATCATAACCAGCTTGTAAACTAACTCCAGAATTTGCATAACGTTCACTTGTCATATTTTTTCTCTACCTTTCTGTTTTAAAACGTTTTTGATTTTCTTCTAAATATTGTTTTTGTATTTCTGTTAAATTATTTATGTATTCTTCTTCATAGTCGTAAAGGCCTGCAACATAATCTCCAGTAAAACAATCCATACAAAGACCATTATATGGTGCATCAAATTTTACACCTATTCCTTCAATAAGACCTTCTTCACTAAGGAATCCTAATGAATCTGCGTTTATATATTCACGTATTTCATCAACTGTTTTATGTGCAGCAATTAATTCTTCCGTTGTAGAAATATCTATTCCATAAAAACTAGGGAAAATTAAACGTGGTGAAGCTATACGAACATGAACTTCTCTCGCTCCTGCCTCTTTCAAAAGTTGAACTATTCTTCCTGATGTTGTTCCACGCACTATAGAATCATCTACCATAACAACACTTTTTCCAGATACAACACCTTTGACAGCTGATAATTTCATACGTACACCTTGTTCACGTAGTTCTTGAGTTGGTTGAATAAATGTTCTCGCTACATATTGATTTTTTATTAATCCCATTT
>CAMEOL010000130.1 GCA_945929765.1 uncultured Gemella sp. | reverse complement strand
AGCGTAAGATTAACTTTTGTTAAACTTTTTTCTTTTAACAACTGTCAAACTCCCGTTTTTAGAGTATTAATTTTATATAAAAGTATGTATAACCACGTGAGAATATGAAGTCACGTGGTTTTTAATTTTATAATTTTAAATAATAGGTATCAAAAATAGAAGCAGGATATGGAACTATTTAACTAATACATGTAGAAAAATTATATTGAATGTGTTGATAAATGTAATAATTGTTATTAAAAAAATAAAATAACTTTTCTACTAGTGAGTAAAATGATATAATATATACAAAAATTGTAAAGGAAGTGTAATTTTGGAATTAAAATATCAAATTTTAAGATTAATAGAAACTAATAGCAAACTTACTTCAAATGAAATTGCAATAATGCTGAATGAAGAAGAAGAGCAAATAATAAAAAATATTGCTGAGTTAGAAGCGGATAAAGTAATATGCGCATATACTACGCTAATAAACTGGGAAAAAACAACAAACGATGACTGTTCAGCAATGATAGAACTAAAAATTACACCGCAACGTGGTGAAGGTTTTGATACAATAGCAGAGAAAATTTATCTTTATCCAGAAGTAGACTCGTTATTTTTGATGTCAGGTTCGTATGACTTGTTAGTACAACTAAAAGCAGCACCAATGAGAACAATTGCTAATTTCGTTGCTAACAAATTAGCCGTAATAGAAGAAGTTCAATCTACAGCGACACATATTATATTGAAAAAATATAAAAATCAAGGTGTTATTTTCGAAAAATCAAAAACAGACAATAGACAGGTGGTAACTCCATAATGAAATTTTTAAATAAAAGAGTACAATCGATAAAACCATCAGGAATAAGAAAGTTTTTTGATATTGCAAATGAAATAGAAGGTGTAATATCGTTAGGTGTAGGGGAGCCAGACTTCGATACTCCTTGGCACATTCGAGAAGAAGCGATATATTCTATCCAAAAAGGAAAAACTTTTTATACTGCTAATTCAGGATTAATTGAATTAAGAGAAGAAATATCTAAGTATATCGCTAGAAATAATAATGATATTTTCTACGATCCAAAATCAGAAGTATTGGTAACTGTTGGAGGAAGCGAAGCAATAGATCTTGCATTTAGGGCAACATTAGAACAGGGAGATGAAGTTATTTATACAGAACCTTGCTATGTATCTTACTTACCATGTATCCAATTAGAAGGTGGAGTACCAGTGCCTATTAGCTTAAAAGAAGAAAATAATTTTAGACTAACAGCAAAAGAGTTGGAAGCAGCTATAACACCAAAAACAAAGGCAATTATACTATCTTTTCCAAATAACCCTACGGGAGCTATAATGGAGAAAGAAGATTTAGAAGCTATAGCAGAAGTTATATTAAAATACGATTTAATGGTAATTACAGATGAAATTTATTCTGAATTATCTTATTCTGATAAGCCACACTATAGTATAATTAGTATACCGGGTATGCGAGAACGTACAGTATATATAAACGGATTCTCAAAATCGTATGCTATGACTGGATGGCGTCTTGGATATTGTGCAGGTCCGGAATATTTAATAAAAGAGATGACTAAAATACATCAATTTGCTATAATGACAGCAACTACAGCGAGTCAATATGCAGGGATAGAAGCACTGAAAAATGGAGCAAAAGATGTAGCGTTAATGGCTGAAAGCTATAACCAAAGAAGAAGACTACTATTATCAGAACTACGCAGAATGGGGCTTACTTGCTTTGAGCCGTTAGGAGCATTTTATGTCTTTCCTAATATTTCGGCATTTGGACTTACGTCAGAAGAATTTGCTACACGTTTAGTTCAAGAGGAGAAAGTTGCAGTAGTTCCTGGAACAGCATTTGGAGAATCTGGAGAAGGATTTATCCGTATATCTTATGCTTATTCAATAGACAGTTTAAAAGAAGCATTAGTAAGAATAGAACGATTTATTTCTAGACTATAATAAATTATAAGCTATTATATTATTAAATATAAACAATAAAAAGCGGCTAAGTAAAGCGATAATTTACTTTAGGCGTTTTTTATTTCATAATTTTTCGAACCTTGCTAAGTATGGCAAAATAACAATAGTCCCACTTACTATTTATTAAATTTATGATTAACGTGGAAATTTACACTTTAAATTTTTTGGAAAAGAATGTAAAATAATATGTATTAGTAAAAATAATATAGGAGTAACAATGGATATTAAAGATTATAAATTATATTTGATAGATCTAGATGGAACTATATATAACGGTAAAGAAAGAATACCACATGCAAAAGAATTTATCGAATATCTAAAGCAAAATAATAAGGATTATATATTTGTAACTAACAATTCAACAAGAACAGAAAGACAAGTAGTAGACAAATTACTAACATTCGATATAGAAACAACAGAAAAAAATGTTTTTACATCATCTTCGGCAACTGCAATATATCTACAAAAACTAAATGTAAATAAAATATTTGTTATAGGAGAAGATGGTTTAAAAAACACACTTAAATTAGCAGGTTATAATTTAGTACAAGGTAAAGATGCCGAAGCGGTTGTTGTCGGGCTAGATAGAGCCGTTACGTACGATAAATTAACGGAAGCTTGTAGAGCTATTTTGCGAGGTGCAACATTTATAGGTACAAACCCTGACAAATTATTACCTACAGAAAATGGCATGGCATTAAGTAATGGTGGGCAGGTAAGGTTGTTAGAATACGCAACCGATACAAAAGCAATAGTAATAGGGAAACCAGAAGCAATAATAATGGAATTAGCGATAGAGAAATTCGAATATGCCAAAGAAGATATTGTTATGGTAGGAGATAACTATGATACTGATATACTGGCAGGTATCAATGCTAATATCGATACTATCCATGTACAGACAGGGGTTACTAACAAAGAACAACTTTTAGAAAAGAACATTCAACCGACATATACTATAGAAAATTTGAAGAAACTAATAAAAACAATATAATATAGAAGAAAAGAGATAACAATGATAATAAAAACTGAAGAACAACTAGCAAAAATGAAAGAAATAGGTTATATATGTGCGAAGATACGTGATGTAATGCAAGAACGTGCAGTGCCAGGAATTTCAACAAAAGAATTAGATAATATAGCAAAAGAATTATTTGAAAAATATGGTGCAAAATCAGCACCAATAACAGAGTACGATTTCCCAGGGTATACATGTATTTCGCTTAATAATCAAGTTGCTCACGGAATACCGGCAAATAACAAAATATTAAAAGACGGAGATTTATTAAATATCGATGTTTCTGGGTGTAAGGATGGTTATTATGCAGACACAGGTATTTCATTTGTAGTTGGACAATGTGACGATCCGATGAAACAAAAAGTATGCGACATAGCAAAAGAGTCATTCTACGAAGGTATAAAATATGCAGTAGCAGGAAAAAAGATTAACCAAATAGGAAAAAACATTCATAAAAAAATAAAAGAACACAAATTAGAAGTTATTGAAAACTTAACAGGGCATGGTATAGGTACAGCACTTCATCAAGAACCAAATCATGTGTTTAATTACTTTGATCCGTGGGATAATTTAATACTAAAAGAAGGAATGTGTTTGGCAGTAGAACCGTTCGTTTCTACAAAGGCAAAAGAAGTATCGAATAGTGGACGAGATGAATGGGAACTAGTAACAAAAGATAATTCGTACGTTGCACAATATGAACATACAATAGTAATACAGGCTGACGGAGAACCAATTATCTTAACAAAAATAGATTAATGT
>CAMEOL010000129.1 GCA_945929765.1 uncultured Gemella sp. | reverse complement strand
ATCAAAAACACCTTCTACTGTAGCTTTATCTTGTCCATGTCTTATATATGAAGTAGATGTTCGTTGACCTGATAATTGAGATATAGCTGCTAGTACCATTGATTTTCCGGCTCCTGTTTCTCCACTTATTACAGTTAGACCTTCTTTTAACTCAATTGTTGCATTTTCAATTATTCCGAATTGTTTTATATTTAATTGAATTAACATATATCCTCCTATTTAAATTGTTTATACGCTTCGTTTACTATTTCATCAAATTTTATTTCATTGTTATTATCGATTTCGTTTCCTGTCATCTTCAACAACACCAAATATTCTATATTTCCTTCACCTCCGGTAATAGGTGAATGTGTTAAATTAGTTACGCTAAAACCTACACTATTTACAAAGTAAAATATTTTCTCTAAAACTTCAAAGTGTACTTTTTTATCTCTAACTATTCCACCCTTCCCTACTTTCTCTTTACCGGCTTCAAATTGTGGTTTAATTAAAGCACAAACTTCTCCATCATGTTCTATAATCTCAGCTAATTTTGGGAAAATTAATGTTAACGATATAAACGAAACATCAATAGATACTCTTTCTACTGCGTAAGGAAACATATCTTTCTCACAATGTCTAAAATTAGTTTTCTCCATAACTTTAACACGTTCATCATTTCTTAATTTCCATGCTAATTGATTTGTACCTACATCTAAAGCATATACATATTTAGCACCATTCTGTAATGCACAATCTGTAAATCCTCCAGTCGACGATCCTATATCTAGCATAACCTTATTATTCACATCAAATCCAAATTGTTCTATTGCTTTTTCTAGTTTTAGTCCACCCCTGCTTACATATGGCATTTGTTTCCCTTTTATTCTCAATTCTACACTACTAGCTACTTTTTCTCCGGGTTTATCTATTCTAATACTATCGTTATATACTATACCTGCCATTATGGCTCTTTTAGCCTTTTCTCTTGAATCAAACAATCCTTGATTTACACAAAGCACATCTGCTCTTTCTTTAGTCATAAATACCTCTTAAATTTACTTTCTTCATTTCAATTTTATCATATATATTTTCATAAAGCTAGAAATGTTAACGATTTAAAAGTTAAAATAGTTAGGTTTTATAAAATATATACTAAAAAGCGTGAACTAGCTACAATGTATGATCTAAAAACTATGATAATGATAATATACTTACTATCTTCGCTTTTTTAACAATTTATATTTTAATCATACGTACTTACTAATTTCACGCTTTGTTTTCACTATTTTTGTTTACAACTATCTTGATATCGAAATTAAATTTTATTCTACAATATTTTCTTTTTGTTCTGAATTTTCTTTATAGAACAATCCATATATATATTGCTCTGGATCAAACACTTCTAAATCATCAATATTTTCACCTAATCCAACTAATTTCACTGGTATGTCTAATTCTTTTTTTATAGCTATAACAATACCACCTTTGGCTGTTCCATCCAATTTGGTTAAAATTACACCTGTTACATCACTTACTTCTTTAAATGTTTTTGCTTGCAAAATACCATTTTGTCCTGTTGTTGCATCTATAGTTAAAAGAACTTCGTGTGGCCCATCTGGAATTTCTCTTTTTATTATCCTAACTATTTTTTCTAATTCCTTCATCAGATGTTCTTTATTTTGTAATCGACCTGCTGTATCGCATAATAAAACGTCAGCCCCCTTAGCCTTAGCTGATTGAATAGCATCAAAAACTACTGAAGCAGCATCTGCTCCTTCGTGAGATTTTATTATGTCTACTCCGCTTCTTCTTGCCCAAACATCTAATTGATCTATAGCTCCTGCACGGAAAGTATCTCCAGCAGCCATCATAACTTTCTTTCCAGATTTCTTTAAATTATGAGCAAGTTTACCTATAGAAGTTGTTTTACCTACACCATTAACTCCTACAAATAAATATACAGTCAATCCTGATTCATTCGTGTTTAATTCTACTTTGCTAGTTCCATCCATATATATTTCTACTAACTTTTCGATAATCATATCTCTAAGCTCAGATGGCTCTTTTAAATTTTTCTTTTGCGATTCAACCTTCAAGTAATCAACTAGCTCTAAGACCGTACTATAACTAACATCTGATTGTATTAGTAACTCCTCTAAATCATCGAAAAAATCTTCATTAATTTCTCTGTAAGAACTAATTAAATTATTTAACGCATTAGAAAAATTATCACGAGATTTTTTTAGTCCCTTTTTAAATTTTTCTGTAATTAATTGACTTTCTACATTTTGTTCATATTCTTCAAGAGACATTAGCTCCTGAACTAATTCTTCTTTTTTGGAAAATTTATTTTTCAATCTTTCTAAAAAACTACTCATTAACAAAATCCTCTCTTATTATATTATTTAGATCTAAAGGTAAAATAAAGCTTATCCCTTTTTCTTTCATAGTAACTCCATATAATTTGTCCATTTTTTCCATTGTTCCTCGTCTATGAGTTATTACTAAAAATTGATTATTTGCAGAATAGTGCTGTAAAAATTGTGCAAACCTCTCTACATTCACTTCATCTAAAGCCGCTTCTACTTCATCTAGAATTACAAATGGCGAATTTTTTATTTCTAATATTGCAAATAGTAAACTTATTGCAGTTAATGCTTTTTCTCCTCCTGACAGCAATGACAATTTTTGAAGTTTTTTACCTGGAGGGCTAGCTTCTATATTTATTCCTGTATTCAATAAATCTTTACTATTTTCCAACGTTATTTTTGCATGCCCCCCATTAAATAACGTACGATATATTTTATCAAAATTGGATGCTATTTTTTCAAAAGTAGATAAAAATCTTTCTTCAACGGTTTTGTCAATTTCGAATATAGTACTAGTTAATTTTTCTTTTGAAAGAACCAAGTCATTAATTTCTGTTTTATAGAAATTATATCTTTCAGCTACTTCTTCATACTCTTCTATAGCATTCAAATTAATATTTCCTAATTGAGAAATCTTAACTTTTATGTCATTTACTGTATTCTTGTAATTAGTAATATCTTGTATACTCACGTCAGAAAACATCTCCTCGGCTTTTTCGAATGAGATATTATAATTATTTATTAAATATGACATAAGCTCATCAATTTTTATTTCAAACTTAGCAATATTCAAATTAGTATTCTCTATCTTTGAATTTAATTTGTCTATTTCACCAATTCTAGATTTTATTAAACTAGAAATTTCTTCTTCTTCTTTATACAATTCTAGTTTCTTTTCTTGTAATATAGCCAAATCATTACTTATTTTTAATAAATCTTCATCAATTTTTTTTATTTTTCCTTCTAACTCTACTTCATCTGTTTGCGAAAAGTCAACTTTAGTAAGAATATTTTTTTCAACATCTAATTTTTGTAATTTATCTACAACATATTCTAAATCAGCTCTTAATTTGATTAAATTATCTTTTGTATATTTTATTTGCGAATCTATTTTTGACTGTTCTAATTTTATGTTGTTAATTTGTTCTTGGTAGTGTTTATTTTCCTCAGTAATACTTAATTTCTCTTTATTTGAAATTTCTATTTTTTCTTTTAATAAAGTTAAATTTTCACTAATATTTTGCAGTTGTTCTCTTATATTTTTATCGTCCACATTTTTAGCAAAATCTTTGTTATAATCACTTAATTTTAAAATTTCACTTTCCAAATTCAATTTTAAATTACCAATATTATTTGTTTCTGTATCTTCTAACATATATAATTCAGATATTTTAAGCTGCAAAGTATTATTTTCTTTATAACTTTTTTCTAACAAATTA
>CAMEOL010000128.1 GCA_945929765.1 uncultured Gemella sp. | reverse complement strand
TTTCTATGACTTGCAGGTTTATTTTTTTCTACCGTTAATACAGCGTTTAGAAGAAATATCCCTTGCGTATGCCACGGCTCTAAATTACCAGTTTTTGCTTGAGGTATACCTAAGTCGCTCTCTAATTCTTTATAAATATTTATTAGACTTTTTGGGAGTGGGATACCATCGTTGACAGAAAAACTAAGTCCACAAGCCTGCCCGTCATTATGGTATGGATCTTGTCCTAGTATTACAACTTTAATGCTATCTAGTCCGATATCGAAGACACGAAATATTTCTTGCTCGTTAGGAAAGATAGTAGTATGTCGTCTTCTAGAATTTATTTTTTGTATTGTATCGTTTAATTGATCTATTTTATTATAGTTATCGAATATGTTTTTCCAGGTAGGATGCATAAGTGCTCCTTTCTATATTTTTATTATAAGAATAGCATAAATTATTAATAATATCTAGGATTACGAGATAATTTGAACGGTTAATATTTTATAAAAGATAGAATTTTTTAATAAGCAGGTGTATAATTAAAATTATATTAAATAGTATATATTGGAGGTTAATATGAGTGAAATAAAATTAGTAGATAGAAAAGATGTAGATGAAAAATATACATGGGATATTAGTTTAATATACAAAAATACAGAAGAATATCGCCAAGTTATAAAGAAAGTAGAAGAAGATGTTCAATCTTTTAAAAAGAAATATGAAGGAAACTTACACGATATAGACGTATTAGATTTAGCTACAAAAGAATATGAATTATTGTCAGAAGAAAATTATAAATTAGAACATTATGCCTTTTTACCAACGTCAGTAGACAGATTTAACGATGAAGTTATTGAAAATGAAAATATTTATCGTAATTTGAGTGGTGTTTTTGCATCTAATTCTAGTTTCTTTTTTAGTGAGTTAGCTACACTTGATAATGCACTTTTAGAAGAGTTTGTAAAAGAAAAACGTCCGGACTTAAAGTATTTTATTCAGAGAGTAATCGAAAATAAAAAACATGTATTAAGCAAAGATGTAGAAAAAGCACTGGCTAGTTTAGAGAGCTTACCAGACTTTTATAATTTGTATGAAGTTACAAAATTTGAAGATATGACTTTTGATAGCTTTGAAGCAAATGGCAAAACTTATGAAAATAGCTACGTTTTGTATGAGAATTTACATGAAATGGATAATGATACTACAGTTCGTCGTGAAGCTGCAAAAAGTTTTTATAAAACTTTAAATGCGTATAAAAATACGACAGCTAATGAATATATCTCACACATTAAAAAAGAAAAAATGCTTGCGACAATGCGTGGCTATGATAGTGTTATCGATTATTTATTAGCGAAACAAGACGGGGATAGAGAGTTGTATGACCGTCAAATAACTGTTTTAATGCGTGATTTAGCACCACATGTTCGTAAATATATTAAGTTAGTAGCTAGAGAGCATAATATTACAGATATGACTTTTGCAGATTGTAAAATTAATCTTGATCCTGATTATGAAGTAGATATGACGATAGAAGAATCGAGAGATTATCTAAAAAAAGCACTAGCCATTTTGGGCGAAGATTATTTAGCTCTTGTTGATGAAAGTTATGACAAACGTTGGACAGATTTTCCACAAAATAAAGGTAAATCAACAGGAGGTTTCTGTGCTACTGTTCCGAATATAGCTAGTTATATTTTGCTTTCTTGGACTGGGAAGATGAATGAAGTGTTCGTTTTAGCTCATGAGTTAGGGCATGCTTATCACTTTATGAAAACAGGAAAATATCAAACGATGTTAAATTATGACTGTCCGTTATATTTTGTAGAAGCTCCATCAACGTGTAATGAAGTTATCGTATCTAATTATTTACTAAAAAATAGTACAGATGCGAGATTTAAACGTTGGGTAATTAGTAATATGATTAGTAGAACATATTTCCACAATATGGTAACTCATTATTTAGAAGCTGTGTTTCAAGATAGAGTGTATAAAAAACTAGACAATAACGAATTTTTAAATGCAGAAATTTTATCAACTATTAAACGTGAAGTAATGGAACAATTTTTTGGTGATAGTTTAGTAGTTAATGAAGGTGCAGAATTAACTTGGATGCGTCAACCACATTATTATATGGGCTTATATCCTTACACTTATTCTGCTGGGTTAACTATTGGAACGGCTATTGCGAACAAAATCGAAAATGATAATTCGGCAGTAGAAAAATGGCTAAATACATTAACAAAAGGAAGTAGTATGTCAGCATTAGATTTAGCTCGTGAAGGTGGTTGTGATGTAAGCACGGAACAACCATTACAAGAAGCAATTAGTTATGTTGGATATTTGGTAGATGAACTTTACAAGTTGACAGAGGAGATTAAAAAATAATGACTCAAGATTTTAAAGAGAAATTTTTTAAAAACGAAAAGTTAATGCAAATACCAAAAAAAGAAAAATATCGCACAGCAATAATGAATTATATTACTACTTATTTTGAAATAGATAAAATTTATAGCGAAAAAGAAGTGAACGAAATAATAAAAGAAATTTATGACGATTTTGCTTATATTCGCCGTTATTTAGTAGACAATAATTATTTGATTAGAGATAATGACGGGAAAAATTATTTTAGAAACAAAGATTTAATAATAGAATAAAGGGATATTATGGATATTTTTTATGCGAGTTTATCTGCATTTTTTGCAGGGCTTACGACTATATTAGCGAAAATAGGATTGAAAAATATTAATTCAAATTTAGTAATGGCACTGAGATGTTCGATAGTCATAATTTTTTCTAGTTTAATAATATTTTTAAACAATTCTTATGTAGAAATATTTACGATAAGTAATAAAACGTGGTTATTTTTAGTTTTATCTGGGTTTAGTACCGGATTGTCGTGGATTTTATATTTCAAAGCATTATCTATAGGAGATGTAAATAAAATTGCTCCTATAGATAGTAGCAGTGTAGTTATGACTATAATATTTTCTTGGATATTACTTGGTGAAACATTTTCTACGAGAAAGTTTTTAGCAATGCTTTTAATATTTATCGGAGTTCTCCTTATGATAAATAGAAAAGATACTAAAACAGGAAATTCTAAGTTAGGGTTATTGTATGCTTTGCTATCTGCAATATTTGCATCTTTATCAGCTATTTTTGGCAAAGTTGGGATAGCTGGTGTTGATTCGACTTTAGGAACTACAATTCGAGTTTTTGTAGTGTTAATATTTTCTTGGTTAATCGTTGGAGTAAAGAAAGATTATAAACATTTTGGTGAAATTCCTAGGAGAAGCATTATGTTTGTATTTTTCAGTGGAGTAACAACAGGTCTTTCGTGGTTAGCATTTTATAAAGCGATGCAAATTGGCAATGTTAGTAGTGTAATAGTAATTGATAAATTATCAATTTTAGTGGCGATGCTATTTTCTGCAATGTTTTTAAAAGAAAAATTTACTGCGAGAACAATAATGGGGTTAGTTATATTAGTAGTAGGGGTAGTTACACTGATCAGAAATTAAATATTTAAAATGAGCAGTTTATTCGAATGTAAGCAACATTACTAATGAAGAATCTTTAAATTTTTTAACGTTGAGTTTAATGTAGAAAGTTATTGAATGATTTTTTGATAACTTTATCTAGATTTTAAATTTAGTGATTAAGATAATAACATTGCTAAAATTTAGTAATGGATAAACAACGCCGAATAGCCATAATTATTTTTGATTAATAATACATAAAATTTTAAAAATAAAATAATTTTTATGGGAGCGACAAAGGAAAATAGATTTTCTAGTCGCTCCCATTTAT
>CAMEOL010000127.1 GCA_945929765.1 uncultured Gemella sp. | reverse complement strand
ATTATATTCCTGAAGTAACATTAATATACTATGCATTTAGAACTATGGCTGGTTCAGGAACACTGTTATTTGGTATAGCATTATTAGGAACAATTTTTGCTTTCAGAAAAAAAGAAATAGAAAAAACTTGGTTCTTAAAAATTATGCCTTGGACTGTTTTAATCGCAGAAATAGCAACAGCATGTGGTTGGATTTTTGCAGAAATGGGGCGTCAACCATTCATTATTTTTGGTATAATGCCAACTAGTGCAGGGGTTTCACCTATTGCAGCAGAATCTGTATTATTCTCATTAATAGTATTCAGTTTATTATATACTGTTTTGGGTATCGCACAATTTGTGTTGTTTAGATACATGATGAAGAAAAAAGAATCAACTGTAGAGGAGGTAATTTAGTATGGATTGGGCAGTAGTATTACCTAATATTTGGTTTATTTTAATTACAATTTTATTTACAGGGTTCTTTATTTTAGAAGGTTATGACTTTGGAGTAGGTGTTCTTTCTCAGCTATTAGGAAGAAATGACTTGGAAAAACGTGTTTATTTTAACACAATTGGACCTTTCTGGGATGCCAACGAAGTTTGGTTATTAACAGGAGGAGGTGCTATGTTTGCAGCATTTCCTATTTGGTATGGAAAATTATTTAGTGGATATTATATAGCTTTTGTATTAATGTTGGTTGCTCTTATTCTTCGAGGTGTTTCATTTGAATTTCGAGGGAAATTAGGTAATAATAGAGCTTGGATAAAAGCTTGTGATATGGCTATGTTAATAGGAAGTATCTTACCACCAGTTTTGTGGGGTGTTGCAGTAGCGAACTTTATGACTGGTGCAAAATTAAGTGAAACAAAATCACTTACTGAAGGTTTCTTAGGACTAATTTCACCGTTTTCAGTATTAGGTGGAATAATGATGTTATTACTAATGTTAGTTCACGGAGCTCAATTTTTAGTGTTGAAAACAGTTGGAGATCTAAGACAAGGTGCACAAAGAGTTTCTTCTTTACTATTCTTACCAACAGCTATTGTAACATTAATTTTTGCAGTGTGGGCTTTATTTAAAACAGATATATTTACAAATAATTATTATATTGGTTTAGTATTAGCATTGTTAGCAGTTGTATTTTTCGTTCTTTCTTATGTTTTAAATAAACAAGGAAAAGATTTAAAAGCATTTTTAGCAACTTCTGCTACGTTAGGATTCTTAACACTTAGTGTATTTGTAGGAATGTTCCCTAGAGCAATTATTAATAGCGAAGACGTATCACAGTCACTATTCATTTATGATGCTGCTAGTGGTATGTATACTCTAAAATTAATGACAATAGTTGCATGTTTCATGCTTCCATTTGTATTAGGGTATCAAGTTTGGTCTTACTATGTATTTAGAGAAAGACTTAAGAAAAATGATGAATTGGAGTATTAATTAATGGTAAAAAAAGCTCGATCTAGGAAGAAAGTTTCTCTTCCGGTCAAAAAAAGCTTGAGTATTACATTAATAATATTAGCAATATTAGAAGCAGTTTGTATTATTTTACAAACTGCTTTTTTAGCTAAAGCGATAGTTTCTTTATTTAATGGGAATTATAATATATTAATGGACTCAGTGTTATTTTTTATAGGATATTTATTTAGAACTATATTTTTACATCTACAACAATATTTTACAGAATTAGAATCTGTAAAGCTAGAGAAGACGTTACGTTCACAGCTGTTGGATAGCTACTTGGCTCAGGGGGCAGATTTTGTGAATAGAGAAGGTACAGGTAAATCTGTTACTCTTGCGATAGAAGGGATTGGACAAGTAAAAAATTTCTTTGAATTAAATGTTTCAAAAAAAATGCGAAGTGGAATAATTCCCTTTATGGTAGCATTATTTATATTTTATACAGATAAAGTATCTTCTTTTATGATTGCATCATTTTTACCGGTAATAGTAATTTTTATGATATTACTAGGTGTTACTGCAAGGGATATGGCGGATAGACAATACAAAAAATATAGATTATTGTCGAATAATTTTATTGATACAATTAGAGGAATAGAAAGTTTAAAATTTTTAGGTATAAGTAAAAATTATTTGCCTATAATGGAAAACAAAAATAAAGAATATAAAAAAAGTACTATGGTAACTTTAAGGTATGCTTTTTTAAATAGTTTTGCATTAGATATGCTTACAACACTTGCTATAGCATTCTTAGCCGTAAGACTAGGTATTTTACTTTTAGATGGAGAAACAACTTTATTACCCTCACTAACAGTGCTATTAATAGCACCAGAGTTTTTCTTGCCTATAAAACAAGCTGCAACTGATTATCATGCTAGTTTGAATGGGCAAGTAGCTTATGAAGAAATATTAAAAGTTATAAATAGTAAACCGAAATTTAATAGTAATTTTGTTGAAATTAAAAAGTTTGATAATATAGAGCTGAATAATGTTTCTTTAGTAAAAGATGAAAAGAAAATTTTAAACAATATAAATATATCATTAAAAGATGACAATAAGGTTTGTATAGTAGGCAAAAGTGGTAGTGGAAAATCATCTTTAATATCAATTTTAACAGGTTTTTCTACACATTCTGAGGGTGAGATAAAAGTTAATAATGAAAAAATAGAATTAAAAAATTCTAATTGGCTTAACAATATTTCATATATTTCTCAATTTCCGTATATTTTTCCGGATACAATAAAAAATAATATACTATATTATAATAATGATGTATCTGAGGAGAAATTAATAGAAATTTGTGATTTAGTAGGGCTAAAGGAATTTATTGAAAATTTAGATGATAAATATGAAACTAAAATAGGCGAATCTGGAGTCGAATTGAGTGGTGGACAAGCACAAAGAATTGCTATAGCAAGAGCTTTAATAAGTGATAGAAAGATTGTAATTTTGGATGAACCTACTAGTCATTTAGATATAGAAACTGAATTTGAAATTAAAGAGAAATTATTGAAATTATTTGAAGGAAGAATGGTAATTATTGCTACTCATAGACTTCATTGGCTGAATAATATGGATTACGTTTTACATATAGATAACGGAGAAGTAGTAGACTTTGAAAAGTTAGATATATACAAACAAACCGAAAGATACAATAAACTAAAATTAACTTTGAAAGGAGAATATTAATGGCAAATAATTCTATTATAAGATCAGATATAAAAAAGAATAAATCAACGATGTCATTAATTGTCTTCTTAGGTTTATTATCTGCAATGAGTGGAGTAGGATTAATGTATATTTCAGGATACCTAATAAGTAAAGCATCGTTACAAATAGGTAACATATTGATGTTGCAAGTACCTACTGTTCTAACTAGAACTTTCTCATTATCACAATCAGTATTTAATTATGTTCAAAGATTGTTGAGTCATGATTTGGTATTAAGAATTATTGAGAAAATGAGAAGTAGGGTATATGTGATATTAGAGCCCATGGCATTAAAATTAAAATGGAAATATAAGTCTGGTGATTTATTAGGTTTATTATCAGAAGATATAGAACATCTACAAAATATATATTTAAAGAGTATTTTTCCAAGTATAATATCGTTATTATTGTATGTTATTTTTATAAGTGTAATGTTCGGTTTTGATGCTTCGTATGCTTTATTAGCTACATTTTTTGGAATGTTTATAATATTCTTTATACCGATGTTGTCTTTAATAATAACAAATAATAATCTTAAAAGTATGAAGGAAGCTAAGTATGATCTATATAAAGATTTTACAAATGCTATTTTTGGTATAACAGATTTAGTTTCTGCAGGAAAAGTAGAAAATCTAATGTCAAATTATCAAGAGCCA
>CAMEOL010000126.1 GCA_945929765.1 uncultured Gemella sp. | reverse complement strand
AGTTATAAACAGAGAAGATAATAGCCACGAACATAAAATATTTTCTGATATAGTTAATTATTTAAATGCAGGTGATACTCTAGTATTAAATAATACAAGAGTAATGCCCGCAAGACTATTTGGAGAGAAGAAAGACACAAAAGCAGGGATAGAGGTCCTTTTATTAAAAAACACAATTTCAACAGAATGGGAATGTCTAGTTAAGCCTGCAAAAAGAGTAAAAGAAGGAACTATTATTGATTTTGGAGGTGTCATGCACGCCAAATGTACTAAAGTATTACCTGATGGATTTAGACATTTTAAATTTGTGTTCGATGGCATTTTTCAAGAACGACTAGATGAACTAGGAACTATGCCTTTACCTCCATATATAAAAGAACGATTAGACGATAAAGAGAGATATCAAACAGTTTATTCAAAAGAAGTAGGAAGTTCTGCTGCTCCAACAGCAGGATTACATTTTACAACTGAATTATTAGAAAAAATAAAGGATAAAGGCGTTAATATATGTTATGTTACGTTGCACGTCGGATTAGGAACTTTCAGACCTGTAGTAGTAGAGGATATAAAAACGCATGTAATGCATTCAGAATATTATATTGTTGATGAAAATGCAGCTCATGTAATTAATGAAACAAAAAGACTAGGGAATAAAGTAATTTCCGTAGGAACAACATCTACAAGAACATTAGAAACAGTAGCAAGAGAAAACGGTGGGAAAATAGTAGCATCATCAGGATGGACAGATATTTTCATTTATCCAGGTTTTAAATTTAAGTGTGTCGATGGATTGATAACTAATTTTCATTTACCAAAATCATCTTTAATTATGTTGGTTAGTGCTTTTTATAGTAGAGAAAATATGTTAAAATTATACAATATTGCAGTAGAAAATAGATACAGATTTTTTAGTTTTGGAGATGCAATGTTTATAAATTAAAATTAAGGAGAAAATAATGAAAGATATAAAGGAAAATGCAGTTTGGTATGAACATATAAAAACTTGTAAACAATCTGGAGCAAGATTAGGAATAGTTCATACTCCTCACGGAAGTTTCGAAACACCCGTATTCATGCCGGTAGGTACGCAAGCAACAGTAAAAACAATGTCCCCAGAAGAAGTCAAGGATATGGGAGCGAACATTATTTTATCAAATACATATCATTTATGGTTAAGACCAGGAGAAAAAATCATAGAAAAAGCAGGTGGTCTTCATAAATTTATGAATTATAATGGTAGTATTCTTACAGATTCTGGCGGATTTCAAGTATTTTCACTAAGTGATTTTAGAAAAATAGAAGAAGAAGGTGTTCATTTTAAAAGTCATCTTTCAGGAGAAAAATTATTTTTATCTCCTGAAAAAGCTGTACAAATACAAACTTCATTAGGAAGTGATATTATGATGGCTTTTGATGAATGTCCAGATTTTAATCACGATTACAAATATATACGTCAATCAGTAGAAAGAACATCTCGTTGGGCAGAAAGGTGTCTTAATGCGCATAAAAATACAAAAAATCAATCTTTATTCGGTATAGTACAAGGTGCAGGATATGCAGATTTAAGAGCACAAAGTGCTAAAGACCTAGTAAGTATGGATTTTCCAGGATATGCAATAGGAGGTCTTTCTGTTGGAGAACCTAAAGAAGAGATGTATAGAGTTCTTGAAGAAACGACACCACTACTACCTACAAATAAGCCTAGATATTTAATGGGAGTTGGGTCTCCAGATGCATTATTTGAAGGAGTATTAAGAGGAATAGATATGTTTGATTGCGTATTACCTACACGTATAGCTAGAAATGGAACATGTATGACTTCAAATGGTAGAGTTGTAATAAAAAATGCTAAGTATGCTGAAGATTTCACGCCACTTGATCCAGAATGCGAATGTTATACTTGTAAAAATTATACAAAAGCATATGTAAGGCATTTATTTAAAGCAGATGAAATTTTCGGAGCAAGGTTGGCTACCACTCACAATATTCATTTTTTATTAAATATGATGAAAAATATAAGACAAGCGATTATGGAAGACAGATTACTAGATTATAAAGAAGAATTTTTTGAAAAATATGGATTAAATAAAGAAAATCCAAAAAATTTCTAAATAAAATAGTTTATTTTTCAAATTTCTTATAGTAAAATATAATAGTACATTAACATAGGAGGTAAAATTAATGCAACAATATTATAGTATTATAATGATGGTAGTTCTATTTGCGTTTATGTATTTCTTTATGATAAGACCGCAAAACAAACGTAATAAAGAATTAAAAATGTTACAAGAATCTTTAAAAGTAGGAGATAATGTTGTTACATTCTCTGGATTACACGGAGAAATAGTTGAAGTAGGAACAGCAACAGTAACATTACGTATTGCACCAAAAACAGAAGTAAAATTTGATAGACAAGCTATACGTGGTTTAGTAGCTTAATATAAACCAAAAACTATTAAAGTGTTTTTTAAACGCATTTTAATAGTTTTTTCATTTATGAAAAAATTAAGAAAACGTCAAGCCAGTTTCAATACAACTTACATTAAAAAAGTAATAAAAATAGAGTTATAAGTATGGAAATGCTCTCTATTTTATGTTAAAATATTTTATGGTACTTATTGTATTATATTATTTATATTTAAAACATAGAGGAGAACAAAATGTGTAACGAAGAAAAACCACTAATGCTATTTTCATTGGATGCAAATATTCCACTTGCAGAAAAAGTTGCTGAATCTTTAGGGATAAAATTAAGTAAGTGTAGTGTTAAGAAGTTCAGCGATGGAGAGGTGTCTATTAATATAGAGGAAAGTGTTCGAGGTGCTGAAGTTTTTGTAATTCAGTCAACAAGCAGTCCTGTAAATGAACGATTAATGACATTACTTATTATGATAGACGCACTTAAGCGAGCTTCTGTCGATACTATTAATGTAGTTATTCCATATTATGGTTATGCACGTCAAGATAGAAAAGCAAGAAGTCGTGAACCTATTACTGCTAAATTAGTTGCTAATCTTTTAGAAACAGCTGGAGCTGATAGAGTAGTAGCTCTAGATTTACATGCATTACAAATTCAAGGATTCTTTGATATTCCTGTGGATCATCTTATGGCGGTACCAATTATTGCTAAATACTTCAAAGAAAAACTACCAAACATGGATGATGTAGTTGTCGTATCTCCTGATCATGGAGGAGTAACTCGCGCAAGAAAATTAGCTGACAGATTAAATACTCCAATTGCAATAATTGATAAGCGTCGTCCTAGACCAAATGTAGCAGAGGTTATGAATATTGTAGGGAATGTTGAAGGTAAAAGTTGTATATTAATTGATGATATGATTGATACTGCGGGAACTATTACTTTAGCAGCTTCAGCACTTATGAAAATGGGAGCTAAAGAAGTTTTTGCTAGTTGTTCACATGCAGTACTAAGTGGCCCAGCAATTGAGAGAATAGAAGAATCACCAATCAAGGAATTAGTATATGCTAATACAATAAGCATACCTGAAGAGAAAAAATTAGAAAAAATGGTTCCTCTTTGCGTAGGTGAACTAATAGGTAAGGCTATATATCGAATTCACAATAATGAGCCAGTTAGTGTTCTTTTTGAATAATATAATACTAATTTAATAACAAAATTTGAGCTTTGCTCAAAATAAATACGTCTAAGTTTCATTTTATAATATGGAACAACCCAGACGCAGAGGTTTATTTATTAACGATATGACTTGTAAGTTTTCGTTATTTATAAACTTTGCGGGGGCGATTAAAAATCGACTTTTAGTATCGATTCTTTAATCGCTCCCTTTTCAACGTTTTAT
>CAMEOL010000125.1 GCA_945929765.1 uncultured Gemella sp. | reverse complement strand
ATTTTGAAAAATGACACTCATATTTCAGTTTAGTTTATAATTTATGTTATAATTTAATTATCAAGAATTTGGAGGCTTTATGATTTCTATAATTATCCCTATATACAACGAAGAAAAAATTTTACACAACTTCATAACAAATTTATATTGTTTAGAAAACATAAAAAAATGCGACGTTATTTTTGTTGATGGTGGCAGTGTTGATCGTACTCACGAAATTCTAGAAGAATTACATTACTTTGGTTATAAATATGTTATATCACCTAATAAGGGGCGTGCTAACCAAATGAATTATGGAGCTACTTTAGCTAAAGAGAATATTCTATGGTTTTTGCATGCAGACAGTATTTTGCAAAAAGACGTAATAAAAAAAATTATTTCTTCGAATTATCCTGTTGGATGTTTAAAGATAAAATTCCACCCCGGTGGATTTAGAATGTACTGTAATGCAAGAATTTCTTCTAAACGTGTAAAAGTATTAAACATTGCCTTTGGAGATCAAGGATTGTTCTTGAAAAAAGAAATTTTCGAAAAAATTGGAGGTTATAATAATTTTCCTATAATGGAAGATTACAAAATATCCGAGGATATAACTTCTCTTGGCTATAAAATAAAAATTATCGATAGTACTATAACTACATCTAGCAGAAGATACAAAGGACATATATTAAAAACTATGTGGCAAATGCAAAAATTACAAAGAATGTATCGTTATGGAAAAGATATAAATGAAATAGCTAAAATTTACAAAGATACTAGATAATCTTGTTAAAAATAAAGAATAATGATACAATAATTACATATAAATTATAAAAGGAGATAGGATATGACAGGTTATTACAAAAGAATACACTTACAACAATTTGGTGAAGGAAAATTAGGCGAAGATGCTCCAGAATTATGGAAAAAATTTCTTGATTACTATGGAAGTACTATGGCTGACGGAGAACTTACATCACGAGAAAAAGCTCTAATCGCCTTTGGCGTTGCAGTAGCTGAAGCTTGTCCTTACTGTATAGAAGCATATACTAATACTTTATTAGAAGAAGGCTGTGATCAAGACCAAATTGCAGAAGCTATGCACGTTGCTGCTTCTATGAAAGCTGGTATGACTTTAGCTATTGGTCTTCAAAGTAAAGAATTATCAGATAAATTAAGTCATTAGGAGTTATTTTGGAAAATAATAAATTAGAAGGTATACCTTCATTTTTTAATAAAGTAAAAAATAAACAATTTTTATATACAGAAGAAAATCCACAAACTATGCAAATTAACGTTGGAAGTTTATGTAATATTGTTTGTAGCCATTGTCACGTAGACGGCGGTCCGACAAGAACTAACAATATGACAAAAGAAACTTTCGAACATATTATCAAGGCATTTAAATTAGGCGGATATAGTATTATGGACATTACAGGAGGAGCACCTGAAATGAATCCAAACTTCAGGTGGTTTTTAGAAGAAATAAGCAAATATGCAAAAACAATAATCGTTAGAACTAATTTAGTAATATTGGTAGTTCGTGGATACCAAGATATTCCTGAACTTTATAAAAAATTAAAAGTTCAAATAGTTGCTTCACTACCTTATTATAACGAAAAAGTTGTTGCTAAACAGCGTGGAAAAGGAATATTCCCGAAATCAATTCAAGTTCTACAAAAATTAAATGAATTAGGTTATGGAAAAGATCCAGAATTAATTTTAAATCTAGTTTACAACCCTAACGGAGCATTTTTGCCTCCAAAACAAGAAATGTTAGAAAAAACATACAAAAAAAAATTATTTGATAATTTTGGAGTTGTCTTTAATAACTTATTTGCAATTACAAACAATCCAATAGGAAGATTTTCTGAATTTCTGCATCGTGAAGACTTATATGAAGGATACATGAAAAAACTTTATAATGCTTATAATGAGGATACTGTTCCTGGTTTAATGTGCCGTTCTATGATTTCAGTTGGTCCTGATGGCACATTGTATGATTGTGATTTTAATATGATAGAAAAACTAAAAGTTGATGGCGAATTAAATACTATAGAAAAATTAGCAAACGAACCTCTAAAAAGAAGAAAAATTGTTACTGGTATTCACTGTTATGGTTGTACAGCAGGAAGCGGTTCTTCTTGAGGTGGAGAAACTATATAGTTTTTTGGAAAAAACTAAAAATTTATTATTTAATAACTAGGGGATTAAGAAAATATTTTTGTCTTATTCTCCTATTATTTATGGAGAAATTAATGAAAAAATTTTTAAAATATATACTATATATACTTACTGCTATTATTCTTTTTGCTATTATGTTCATAGGATATTTAACAGTAACAGAATATAATCCAAACAAAATTGAAACTATTAATATTAACAACAACAATTCAAAAAAATTTGAACTAAATAAACAATACAATATATTAAATTGGAATATAGGATTTGCAGGAATGGATGAAAACATAGATTTCTTTATGGATGGAGGAAAAATGGTTCTCCCATCTAGTGAAGAACAGGTTAAAAAAAATTTAGATGCTATTGGAAATTTTATTAAATCTAAAGATAGTGATGTTGTGTTTTTACAAGAAGTTGATGAAAATTCTAAAAGAACATATAACTTTAATCAAATACAATATTTTGATTATTTACTTAATAATTCTAGTAACTTTGCATATAACTATAAAGTTGCATATGTTCCATATCCATTTCCAGAAACACTAGGGAAAATGAATAGCGGAATTTACACTTCTACAAAATTTAATTTAGAAAAAGCAGAACGTCATCAATTACCAGTTCCATTTAAATATCCTGTTAGAATAGCTAATCTAAAAAGAGCAATCTCCGTTAGTTATGCACCTATAGAAAATTCTACTAAAAAACTTGTACTTATTAATGCTCATCTTGATGCGTACGATAGTGATAACTCAGGAAAAATTGCACAGACAAAAGAAATAATAAATTTCCTAAATGATGAATACAATAAAGGAAATTATGTTATTGTTGGCGCAGATTTCAATCAATCTTTAACAGAAAATATACAAAATATCCCTAGTCATTTATGGCAACCATCAAAGTTTGACGAGTCTAAATTAGCTCCAAACTTTAAATTATATTTTGACGAAACTACTCCTACTGCAAGATTATTAAACAAACCTTATATTGAAAATAGTACAGATACATACACTTTTGTTATAGATGGTTATATAGTTAGTAACAATATCGACGTTGTTTCTGTAAAAACTGAAGATTTAAAATTCAAAAATAGCGATCACAACCCAATACTATTAGAATTTAAATTAAAATAATTAAAATTTTAAAATGCTACTATCAAATAAACGATCTCTGTAAAATGCGGTGGTAATATTCTTACGGAACGGCTAACCGTCACGTAAGAATATTACAATATATTTCCAAAAAAATCGAATTTAATATACAGAAGAAAATAAAAATTCTAAACAACATAATTCGTTGCTTAGAATTTTTTTTTATCTTTTGTTGGCAAAAAGAAATTTACCACTTTATAACGAACATATATTACTTATTGTTTTCGATATATTCAACTAAATCACTAATTTTTTCGATTTTTGTCGCATCTTCATCCGAAAATTCAAAACCATATTTTTCTTCTATATCCATTACTACTTCGGCAATTTCTATTGAATCTGCATCTAAATCGTCATTTAGACTAGAATCTAAATTTATTTTTTCTGGATCAACGTTTATATGTCTTGTTATAATTTCTTTTACTTCATTTAATATTGTCATTATAAATCTCCTTTATTTATTTCTTTCATTTTATCATATAGTTTTGTATTATATATTTGTTTTGCTTGCTGTACTG
>CAMEOL010000124.1 GCA_945929765.1 uncultured Gemella sp. | reverse complement strand
CCAGTACCACTTAATGAGATACCTAAACGACGAGATTTTTTCCAAGTTGAACCTGTAAAACGAGCCATTTTTGTGCTCCTCCTTAATTTCTTTTTGTTTTTTGGTAAAACAAAAAGCACAAATATCCGCTGTTGTATATGTTATAGTTCTGGAACTTCGCCTAGCAGCATAGGCTACGAGTTGCCACATTAAATAATGTATAACATAGAGGCAAGAACGAATATTTCACTGCTATTATTTTACACTGTCATTTATTCTACCATCAAATACTATTATAGTCAATAGTTTTATCCTAATTTAACAATTATTTCTAAGTAGTATTTAAAATCCTTGTTTTTTTAGCAATTCTTGTGTTTGTCCCGTATTAACTTCGTAAACATCTGCAAATTTTTTACTCCAAAGTTTCGTTTCTCTAGCTTCTGCAAATATTTCCATAATTTTATCATATTCTAATATATCTTCTGTAGTTGATTTTACATATTCATTATGTCCTACATTAACCTCTGTTTTAAAACGTGGTTTTTTTCTTTCTGTAGTTAATTCTTCGTCTAATTTCCCTATACTTAAGCCACAAATTGGGAAGCTATATTTAGGAATATCAAACATTTCTATTATTTCTTTTGCAATAACTCTAACACCACCACAATATACAGTACCATACCCTAATGATTCTGCCGCAGTTGCTGCATTTTGCATCGCAATAGTTACATCTGTAGTTGAGTTTATTAATAAATCTATATTATTTTCAACTGCAAAATTTTGATTATGATAATCACTAGATAGTTTTTGACGTGTTACATCTGCACAAAAAATTAAAAAAACAGAACTTGTATCTATATGATTATTTCTCGTAGAAAGAGAATATAATTTTTCTTTAATTTCTTGATTATCAACTACAATAACATTATATTGTTGCCCGTTCATCCAACTAGGTGCTTGCTTTGTCGCTTCAATAATTGAATCTAATTCTTCAGTTGATAATTTATAACCTTTTACAAAATTTCTATTAGATCGATGATTTTTTAGCAAATTAATTGTTTCATTCATATTTATTCCTCCTAATATAATAAAACGTGAATTAGTAAGTTATGTCCAACATAGTGACCCAATGTAAAAAGTGTAATATCCTCAAAAGCTAACACTAACTTCATTTGTCAACTGTTGCTGTGACTTCCACTAATTCACGCTTTCAGTTATTAATATTGTTAAATTATAAGTTTAAGTAGTTTTATCTTTTAGCTATTTCTTCTAATAGCATTTTATTTATCATTTGTGGGTTCGCTTGCCCTTTTGATGCTTTCATAATTTGTCCAACTAAGAATCCAATAGCTCTATCTTTTCCATTTTTGAAATCTTCTATTGATTGTGGGTTATTATCTAACGCTTCATTTACCCAAGCAGATAATTGACCAGTGTCAGATACTTGAACTAATCCTTTAGCTTTTACGATATCTTCTGCTTTTCCACCATTTTCAATTAATTCAGCAAAAACAGTTTTTGCTATTTTACTTGAGATAGTTCCATCTGTAATAAGTTTAATCATTCCAGCTAAACCTTCTCCAGTTAATTTTGTTTCTTTTAATTCTTTTTGTTCTTTATTTAAATACGCATTAACATCAACCATCAAATAATTTGAAGCTAATTTTGGATCTGCTCCTAATTTTACAGTTTCTTCAAACATATCAGACATTTCTTTTGTTAATGTTAAAACGTGTGCGTCATAAGCAGGTAGTCCTAATTCTTCTTGATATCTCTTACGACGTGCGTCTGGCAATTCTGGTATTGTCGCACGAACTTCTTCCATCCATTCATCAGAAATTATCATAGGTACGATATCTGGTTCTGGGAAGTATCTATAATCATCAGATCCTTCTTTAACACGCATAAGTTTTGTAGTACCCGTAGTTTCATCGAAACGACGAGTTTCTTGTTTAATTTCTCCACCTGATAATATTACTTGTTCCTGACGTTTTTCTTCAAACTCAAGTCCTTTTTTTACAAACGTAAATGAGTTTAAGTTTTTCAACTCTGTTTTTGTTCCAAATTCTTTTTGTCCATATGGACGGATAGAAATGTTAGCGTCACAACGCATAGAACCTTCTTCCATCTTAACGTCAGATACTTCGATATATTGAATAATAGAACGTAATTTTTCTAAATAAGCATATGCTTCTTCAGGTGTTCTGATGTCTGGTTCTGAAACTATCTCTATAAGTGGCGTTCCTTGGCGGTTTAAGTCTACTAAAGAATACCCGTTTTTATGAGTTAGTTTCCCTGCATCTTCTTCTAGATGCGCTCGTGTAATACCAATACGTTTAGTTTCTCCATTAACTTCTATGTCTATCCACCCATTTTCTCCGATAGGCTGGTCAAATTGTGAAATTTGATACGCTTTTGGATTATCTGGATAAAAATAATTTTTTCTATCAAATTTTGATTCTTTTGCTACAGTCATATTAAGAGCCATAGCTGCTTTCATTCCCCACTCTACTGCTCGTTTGTTTACTACAGGAAGAACTCCTGGATATCCTAAGTCAATAACAGATGTATTTGTATTAGGTTCTGCTCCAAAATGTGCAGGAGATGGCGAGAATATTTTTGAATCTGTTTTTAATTCTACGTGGACCTCTAGTCCAATTACTGTTTCAAAATGCATAATTTTCTCCTAATATTTTCTATAGTTCAATTTTTTTATCATGTAAATTATAGTGACTTTCAAAAGCATATGCTACGTCATATATTGTAGATTCTGCAAATGGTTTACCTATAATTTGCATACCAATCGGTCTCTTACCTTTAAATCCGCAAGGAATACTGATAGCTGGTAATCCAGCCATATTTACTGGTATTGTTAATAAGTCATTTGCATACATAGTTACAGAATCGTTAATTTCTTCTCCAATATTAAATGCTACTGTTGGGGCTGTAGGCCCGATAACAACATCATACTCAGCAAATACACGATCAAAATCTTCTTTTATTAATGTACGTACTTTTTGAGCTTTTTTATAATAAGCATCGTAATAACCTGAAGATAAAACATAAGTTCCTAACATAATACGACGTTTTACTTCAGGACCAAAACCTTCTCCACGAGTTTTTTTATAAACTTCTTCTAAGTTAGTAGCGTTCTCACTTCTATACCCGTATCTAATACCATCAAAACGAGAAAGATTTGAACTAGCTTCTGCAGATGCAATAATATAGTATGTTTCGATACCATATGCTACGTTTGGCAATGATACTTCTTCTACTATTGCCCCTTGGCTTTCTAGCCATTTTACTCCTTGAAGCACACTTTGTTTTACTTCTTCATCTACACCTTCAGAGAAAAACTCTTTCGGTAATGCTATTTTTTTCCCTTTAATATCACCTGTAATAATTTCACTAAATTTTGGAACATCGATTGGTGCACTAGTCATATCATTAGAATCTAATCCAGAAATTATTTCTAAAATACGTGCGTTATCTTTAACCGTTCTTGTCATAGGTCCTATTTGATCTAATGAAGATGCAAAAGCTACCAGACCAAAACGCGATACACGTCCATAAGTAGGTTTTAATCCTACAATTCCACAATAAGAAGCTGGTTGACGAACTGAACCACCTGTGTCACTTCCTAGTGTAAATGGAACTTGTCCAGCTGCTACTGCTGTAGCACTACCACCACTTGATCCTCCAGGAACTGCATCTAAATCATGTGGATTACGCGTAAGTTTATAGTAAGATGTTTCTGTTGATCCTCCCATAGCAAATTCGTCCATATTAACTTTACCTATTAACACTGGATTTTCTGAATTTAATTTGTTCATTACAGTAGCATCATATATAGGATTA
>CAMEOL010000123.1 GCA_945929765.1 uncultured Gemella sp. | reverse complement strand
AATAAAAAAAATAAAATTTACTGATTTTTAAGTTTAAAATATTAATCAAAAATAACTTAATATTTTGTCCAACTTTTTGGGTGCAGCACCTTGCTTAGTTGTTTTTTATTGTCCAACTCGGTGCATAATAAATACGAGTAATGACAAATGTCTTTTAAACTAGACACAAAAGTTAAATAGTTTAAGAAAAATAAAAATGCAGTTACCGTAATTTCTGTGCAAAAATTTATACACGTTGTATAGATAATACAATAGAAAAATATAGTTGCTAATTTTATAATTATTAGAAATATCAATTTTTATTTGTTATAATTTAATGGGGAGGGATAATATATGGAAATATTAAAAGAACATGATATTCCAATTATAATAAAAAAATACGACATTATGGCTATTGATTGTTTTTATAACGAAGTAGGGGCGTTAATATCAAAATTATTTTGTTTCGAAAAAGATTTAGTATTTGTTGATGCAAAACCATCAAAAATAGTGAATACAATATGTGAAATATACAATAATTCTAGCTATAATGATTGCTGCAAAAAAACAAAAAAAATAATATTAATAGACAAAAAAATTCCTGTCTATATTAATGATGAAGTAGGGAGTATTTGGTTACCATTTGGAGCAACTAGCAATGATAACGATAGCTGTTTTTGGTTGAATATGAATTATTTATCGATCAATCCACATACAACAAAAGTTAATAAGCGAAATAAAAGTTTAAAATTTATTTTTGAAGATGGACAATTTTTCGAAAAATTCATAAACTACAAAAATTTCATGTTGAAGTGGGGCGAGGGAGCGGCACTAAAATACGAGCTATTAAGAGTTCAAAGACGAATATTGTCACAAAAAATGTAAATAGAATTATTACGAAAATTAGATGCTCCAACAAAAAACAATTTGTAAAAAATTTCAAATAGATATAATAAAGAAAACACGTGAAAATGAGAAGATAAAATATGTAATTATAGAAGTAAGTACAGTTAGAGATTAGACCGAACTATCTGCTAATTGTTATATAAGATTACATAAAAACTTCATATATTTCACGTGTTTTTAGTATACAAATAGAAAATTAATTACTCGTTAATACTTTTTTCTAGACAATGTTCGTGTTATACTGTATAAATTATATGCGTAAATTCAAATAAAGAACAAAAATACATACATTTTTATTATTTTTATCTTGAAATAGGATTTAAAGTATGTTATCATATTTTTATTCTTTTTTTGAGGGGGTATACAAGTATGGATAAAAAAATTACAAAGGTTTTTAAAGGATCTGTTTTTCATACACCTGTTTTTGGAGAATTAGAATATTTAGAGAATATTTTAATTGAAGTAAATGATGATGGAATGATATGTAATGTAATTCATTCTGGAGATGAAAATTACAGTACTAGATTAGAATATGCAAGAAATTATTGTGAATTCACGGAGTTAAACGAAGGACAATATTTTTTGCCGGGGTTTGTAGACTTACATATCCACGCTCCACAATGGCCACAAGCAGGTATTGCATTAGATGAACCATTGAATGTTTGGCTTGATGAATGTACATTTCCATTAGAAGCGAAATTTAGTGAAGTATCTTTTGCAAAGAAAGTTTATGACGATTTAGTAAAAAATCTAGTTAAAAGAGGGACAACTACAGCGCTATATTTCGCTACTGTTCATAACGAAGCTAGTTTGGAATTAGTAAAATCTTGTATAAAATATGGACAACGAGGTCTCGTCGGAAAAGTAGTAATGGATAAAAAAGATATGAATCCAGATTATTACAGAGATGAAAGTACAGAATTAGCAATAATAAATACAGAAAAATTTATTTTAGACGTAAAAGAATTAGCAAAAAATGTACCTCAAGGTGTCTATCCGGTAGTAACTCCAAGATTCGTACCTAGCTGTACAGACGAAGCTTTAGCTGGATTAGGGCAATTAGCAAAAAAATATGATGCCTATGTTCAATCACATTGCAGTGAGTGTGATTGGGAACACAATCACGTACTAGAAAGATTTGGAATAAGAGATACAGAAGTACTAGAAAAATTCGGTTTACTAGGAAAAAAATCGGTGATGGCACATTGTAATTTCTTAAATGATTCTGATGGAGAAATTTTTGCGAAGACTGGAACAGCGATAGGGCATTGTCCAATATCTAACTCTTATTTTGCCAATGCAGTCTTACCAACAAAAAAATTAAAACAACAAGGTGTAGAAATCGGATTGGGAACAGATATTTCTGGTGGATTTTCGCCAAGTCTTTACGATAATATAAAGCATGCAGTTATGGTATCTAGAATGTTAGAAGACGGTGTTGACAACAAATTATCCGCATCTAATAGAGGTGTAGATAATTCACGAATATCACTTAACGAAGCTTTATATTTGGCAACAAAAGGAGGAGGAGATGCATTACAATTACCTTTAGGAGTTATAGCTAAAGGACACATTTGTGATCTTCAAGTTATCGATATAAAGTCTAGAGATAACGAACTTCCGAATTTTGATGTCTTTAACAAACCTGAACATATATTACATAAAATTCTTTATTTATCGACAATAGATAATATAGAAAGTGTTTGGGTACAAGGAAAACGAGTATACAAAAAAGGAGATAATAATGAGTAATAAAAAGAATAGTAATTTAACGATAGGAGTAAATGATAATATTTCCTATAGTCAAGGGGCGATACTAGGGTTGCAACACGTTCTTGCTATGGATATATATGTACCACCATTTATCATTGCAACAGCACTTGCAATGTCAGCAGGAGATGCAACAGGTCTAATTCAATCGACGTTTTTAGCAGCAGGGCTTGCTTCGCTAATACAAGTTTTATTTTATTTAAAACTACCAGTTTGTCAAGGTCCATCATTCGTTCCAATCGGAGCAATTATCGGTATTTATCTTGGGTCTAACGGTTTAGGAAGTGTAATTGGAGCGAGTATAGTAGGTTCGCTATTAATAGTATTATTAGGGTTTTCTGGTATTTATAAATATATTGTTCGTAATTTTATCCCATCAATCGTTAGTGGAACTATTATTATGATAGTAGGGTTAACATTATTGCCATCTGCTTTTAATAGTAATATATATGTTTCTAATAACAATTTAACTATTAATCAAAATATTACGTTAGCAGCTATTACGGCATTTACTCTAATTTTCTTTTCTACTATAGGAGCGAAAATAAAAAAATTCGCAAGATTGTTCCAAATAAGTTCAGTAATAATAGCACTTGGAGTAGGAACAGCTGTAGCTTACAGTATGGGTGGAGTAAGTTTTAAATCAGTACAGGAAGCTAGTTTCTTCAGTTTTCCGAAATTTGCTTTTGTCGACTATGCTATCGAGTTTAACGGTGCAGCTATTATAACTATGATAGTTATTTACATGGTATTATTAGCAGAAACTACAGGTACATGGTATGCAGTAAGTTCAGTAATTAATGAACCTCTTACAGATAACCAAGTAAATAAAGGAGTTATCGGTGAAGGATTAGGATGTCTAGTATCAGCATTAGTTGGTTCTACTCCAGTAACTGGATATTCAACGAATGCGGGAATAATTTCTATCACTGGAATTGCGAGTAAAAAAGTATTTATTTACGCTTCAGGGTGGTTTATCTTATTATCATTCTTAGGAAAATTAGCAGCAATTATTAATTCAATTCCTTCATCGGTAATAGGAGGGGTTTTTGCGGTAGTATGTATGATTATAATGCTTAATGGATTCCGTGTCGTAAAAGATGCAGAATTTAATGAAAGAGAACTGTATATTATCGGAATACCTTTAATATTCGCTATAGGACTACTATTCATACCAAAAGAAGTAGTGGC
>CAMEOL010000122.1 GCA_945929765.1 uncultured Gemella sp. | reverse complement strand
TTAAGACCTCCTAAAGTAGAAGCACAAAAAGTACATCCTATTCTACACCCTACTTGCGTCGTTACGCATAATGAGTTACCATATTTATGACGCATAAGGACACTTTCTATAGTATATTTATCTTGAAGTTCAAACAAGAATTTCATAGTTCCATCTACCGATTCTTGTTGTATTACTGTTTTTAATGTTGTAATCTCAAATTCATTATTTAGCTTTTCTTGTAAATATTTAGGAATGTTTTTCATTTCTTCGAAGCTAGAAACTCTTTTTTTGTACAACCAATCGTATACTTGTTTCGCTCTAAATTTCTTTTCTCCTATAGAAACAATATACGTTTCTAATTGATCTAGTCTCAAAGAATAAATTGACATCTTATCAAAATCTTTTATCCAACGACTTTTTTTATAATTTTTAAATTCTGTTAATAACATTAATCCTCCATTTTTCGCATTTTAGCTATAAAAAAACCATCACAATCATATTCATGAGGCAAAATATTGATAATACCTTCATTAATTTCTTTAACTTCACTATTTATATTTATTTTTTCTAACTTATAGTTTTTATTTTCGGCTAGGAATTTATTTATATTTTCTACATTTTCACGTTTATCTATTGTACAAGTAGAATAAAGTAATAAACCACCTGATTTCACATACTGTTTACTATTCTCTAATATTTCTAACTGAAGCTTTGCTATGTCTTCTACGTAATTATTAGAAATTTTATATTTTATCTCGGGCTTATTTTTTATTACACCTATTCCTGAACAAGGAACATCACAAATAACTATATCAAATTTATTGCTAAATTCCTTATGAAATTCTGTGGCATCTTGTTTTTTTAAATATATATTATTAATATCTAATTTTTTAGCATTTTGCTCTATTAATTTCAATTTGTGTTCATATTTATCACACGAAATAATTTTAGAATTTGGATATTTAGTTGCTATATGTAAACTTTTCCCACCTGGTGCTGCACAAACATCTAAAATATTGTAGTCTAACTCTTTATTTTTTTCTAAAGAACAACCCACAAGAGCACTTGCTTCATCTTGTATAATATAGTTTCCTTTTTGGAAGTAAGGATCGTTAATATCTAGTTGATCTATTATTAGACAATCCTCACAAATAGTACTAATTTTTGCGTTTACTTCTTTCGAAGTAAAATAATCAAGTAATTGTTCTAAATTTATTTTATTAGAGTTATATCTAATACTATTATAAGATTTTTTGTTAAAAGATTTTATAATTTCTTCTGCAACTTCCCCATATTGATCAGTTAGTATGTTATACAAATCGACAGGGCAACTATTCTCTATACAAAATTTTTCTTTTTCATTTTTGTATACTAAATTAGCTTTATCGAACGATCTTATTATATTTCTCAGAATTCCATTTACAAATTTCCCTGCATTAAATCCACCTATTTTCTTTGCTATATTCACAGCTTCATTAACTGTAGCAAAATCTGGGGTTTTGTCCATTTTTATTATTTGATAAATAGACATTATAATAACTATTTTTATTTTCGGTTTAATACGAGACTTAGCATAATGTTTTAATATATGTTCTAAATATAATTTATTTTTTATCGTTCCATATACAAGTTCCGTTGCATATTTCTTATCTTTGTCTGATAAACTTGTCTGCTTGAATAATTTATTTAAAGTAATATTGCTGAATGCATCACTTAATATGATCTCTTCCAACGCTTTATAAGCAACAAAACGTGCATTTGAATTACTCATTATTATCACCTAATACTTGTCCTATATAAGCTTTTTTATTTGATAAAAAGTTTTGCACACTAACTCTGTTTTTTCCTGCTATTTGTAATTCTATTATTTTTAATGTAGTATTATATCCACATTGCACTACTATACTGTTCTTAGTTTGTTCGATAATCTTCCCTGGTTTATCAATGTTTTTTTGTTCTCCAAGTTCTGATTTCCAAACTTTTAAAACTTTACCTTCTAATGTCGTAAATGATCCTGGAGCAGGATCTAATGCTCGAACTTTATTAAAAATTGTTCTAGCATCCATAGTCCAATCTATCTTTTCATCATCTCTTGTTATATTTCTTGCAAATGTTGCTTCTTTATCGTCCTGCTTCTCAGGTGAGATATTATTAGAAAAAATATTCGGTAAAGTTTCTTTTAATAAATCTCTTCCTGCTATTGATAATTTATCATGCAGACTCTCGTAGTTATCGCTATCCAAAATATCAACTTTAACTTTAGATATCATATCACCTGCATCTAATCTTTTTTCCATATACATTATAGTAATTCCCGTATAATCAAAATTTTGCATTATTGAATATTGGATAGGAGCACCTCCTCGCAATTTTGGTAACAACGATCCATGCACATTTACTGCTCTATATTTTGGCATCAAAAGTATTTTTTCCGGAACAAGTTGCCCATAAGCTGCTGTTATAATTATGTCTGGATTAAGATTTAATAAATACTCAAAGGTATCCTTATCTGTTGATATTTTTTCAGGTTGCAATATAGGAATATTATACTTCAATGCAACTTCTTTAACAGGGGGGGCTGTCAACACTTTTTTTCTACCTACAATTTTATCTGGTTGTGTTATTACTAAATCTACACCAAAATTTTCTATTAACATTTCTAATATAGGTACTGCAAATTTGGGTGTTCCCATAAATACAATTTTTTTTCTACTCATTAAATATACTCCTAAATAATATAATCCTTAATATTATACTATAAATGCTAAGAAATAGCAAAACGTGCAATTTTTTGCAATATAGTATTCTATATGTAAATCTAGACTAGACTATGTTTATATTCCCATAAAATCTGAAAGTTAGTAATAATAAACTGTACCTACTATAGTTTTCACTATATAAACATTACTGTACTGGTAAAAATTTAAAAAATAAATTTTTTGCATATCTTTATATCTAAATGTAATCTTGTGCATTATTATCTATAGAAATTGATATCTTATCTTTTAAATACACTTCTTTGAAATACGCATTAATATACTTTAGAATATTATGAAGTTTAGTATAATTATTATCATTAAACCTTACTGCAATATTATATTTATATTCATTATTTATTTTGTAAAATATGCTTTTAGTTGGTCCTAAAATACTTCCATCTTCATAATGTTTACTTAAAAAACTGTAAATATATTTAGCTGCTATTTGTGTTTTTGTTTCGTCATATCCTTTAATATTGATAAAGGAAATTTTACAAAATGGTGGATAGTTAATCACTTTCCTCCTACTAATTTCATAATTATAGAAACTTTCATAATCGTTATTAATAGCATAATCAATTACTTCACTGTCAACATTTGATTGTACTATTACTTTGCTTTCATTCTCGCTTCTACCTGCACGTCCTGATGTCTGAACTAACAATTGAAATAATTTTTCATTAGATTTGAAACTAGGATATGCTAGTAAGTTATCCACAGAAAGTATGCCAACTAATGTAATATTTGGGAAATCTAATCCCTTTGATATCATTTGTGTCCCCAATAAAATATCTGATTTCTGTTCTTTAAATTCTTTTAACAATTTTTCATAAGCACCTTTTTTAGATGTTGTATCAGAATCCATTCTTGTTATCCTAATATTAGGAATTAATTCTTGTAAAAATTCCTCAACTTTTTGGATACCGAACATACCTGATACTAATTTTGGATTATCACAACATTTAGTAATTTTATTTATTGATTTTTTATTGCCACAAAAATGGCAATGAAGAGATTTATCTGTCTTATGATAATTTAAGCTTATATCGCAATTATCACAATTATAAATATGTCCGCAGTTGTAACAACGAATATAATTAGTATATCCTCTCTTATTAAT
>CAMEOL010000121.1 GCA_945929765.1 uncultured Gemella sp. | reverse complement strand
TCGCTTAGTTGTTTCTGTTATTTTCCTCCATGCCCCGTATTTGACATAGAGCCAATTTTATTAAATAATAAAAAAGAATAGTCTTAATACATTCCATTATACCAAGTCTATTCTTCTTTTATTTTAAAATTAAGATCGAGGACCTATTATCTAATAACCTTTTCCTTCTGTTCCTTCAATTATATTAATTCCTGAGCTTGTTCCTAGTCTCTCTACTCCTATTTCTATATATTTTTTAGCTGTTTCTTTATCTCTTACTCCACCACTAGCTTTAACTTTTGCAACTGTTCCAACTGTTTTTTTCATAAGTTCTGCATCTTCTAAAGTAGCTCCACCTGTTCCAAATCCTGTAGAAGTTTTTACATAATCAGCTTTTGCCGAAACTGCAAGTTCACAAGCTTTAACTTTTTCAAAATGCGTTAAATAACAAGTTTCAATTATTACTTTCAAAACATTGTCACCTATTGCTTCTTTTATTTTTCTAATTTCATCTTCTACATAGTTATATTCACCATCTTTTAACTTAGCTATATTTATAACCATATCTATTTCTGTTGCTCCATTTTCTATGGCTTCTTTTGCTTCAAATACTTTTGCATTTGTTGTCATTGCCCCTAATGGAAAACCTACTACTGCTGCTACCTTAACTGAGCTTCCTTCTAATTGTTTTTTACAATATTCGACATTAGCACCATTAACACAAACGCTATAAAAATCATATTTTTTTGCTTCTTCGCATAATTTATCTAATTGTTCTTTATTAGCTGTAGCTGCCAAAATAGTATGATCGATATATTTATTTAATTCCATTTTATTCTCCTATTCAATTATTTCTAAAATATTTTTTTTGTTTATTATTTTTTTATCTGTTATTGTATATGCATCTAAAATCATATTTTTACTTGTAATAAGATTTTTTTCGTCATTATAATAGATTACTGCGATTTCTTCACCTTGCTCTACATAATCACCCACTTTCTTTATTAATCTTATTCCTACAGCGTGATCAATAATATCTTCTTTTGCTGCTCTTCCAGCTCCTATTACCATCGCTGCTTTTCCTATTTCTTCTGCTTTTATTTTGTTTACATACCCCGTACTTTGAGCGAGAACCGTTACTTTTTTCTTGGCTGTAGGTAGTAAGCTATAGTCATTTATTATATTTTCATCTCCACCACTTAATTTTATGAATTCTTTCAAATTATTTAGTGCGATGCCACTACTTACAGCTTCATTAATAATTTTTTCGGCTTCTTCAAAAGTACTAACTTCACCTTTATTCTTCAATGCTAAGTATATTATTTCATAAACAACTTCTTTTAAATCACTTGGCCAATTTCCTTTCAGGGCTTCTATCCCCTCTATTATTTCATTTGCATTTCCTACGTTAAACCCCAAAGGTTCTTCCATGTTGGTAAGTACAGCTATTGTTTTTCTTCCGAGTTTGTTTCCAATATTTACCATTCTAGTTGATAACTCACGTGCATCTTCTATTGTTTTCATAAATGCACCATCCCCAACTTTAACGTCTAAAATGATTAAATCTGATTGGATTGCTAATTTTTTACTCATTATACTACTAGCTATAAGCGGAATACTATCAACAGTAGCTGTTACATCTCGCAAAGCATATAGTTTTTTATCAAGAGGTACTATTTTATCACTATATCCCATTAATCCTACTCCTGTAGCATTAGCTATATTGACTAATTCTTCTTTTGTATTAGAAAATTTAAAATTTTCTATAGATTCAAATTTATCGATAGTTCCCCCTGTATGACCTAATCCTTTTCCTGATAATTTAGTTGTTGCCATCCCTACAGCAGAAAGTAATGCTCCTAATACTACTGTAACTTTATCTCCTACACCCCCTGTAGAATGCTTGTCTACTAGATATTTTGATATGTTATCAAATAGTATTGTATCTCCTGAATCTTTCATTTTTAAAGTAAAATATGCTAATTCGTCATCGGTCATTCCCTTAAAATAAACTGCCATAAGAAAAGCACTCATATGATAATCTTCAATATTCCCTTGTAAATAATTGTCTAATAAAAAATCAATTTCTGAATTTTCTAATTGCTGGCCTTTTTTCTTTTTTTCAATTATATCTACAGCTCTCATCGTTTTCTCCTAACATTTTCATTCATATCCAATTATAACATATTAATTAAAACTCTTACAATAGTGAGTTATCACTAAATATTTATAAAAAATAGCCTTTGAATTGCTTATTGCTAAGTTTGTTCAAAGACTATTAAATGTTAACTAGTGACAATAATTTCTTTTTAAGTTATAATTTTCATCTTCCAAGAAAATATTACTAGATATTTCTTTTATTTGTATATATTTATTTTTTTTTAGGTATATTAGGAGCTCTTCGTAGCTTTTTTTCGAATAAACTTTCTTTCCTCTAATATAATAAACTTTATACTTAAAAATTAACAAGGTGTATGAAATAAAAATAAAGTTTAATTTATATAATAAAAGTATTACTGCAAAACTTATTAATGGTAATAATAATATCGGAAAATCGATTATCCAAAACATAAAAAACAATATTAAAAATAAAATATTATTATAACTAAAGACACTCGCTTTTTTCACTTCGTCTTTACTACATACGTAAATGTTCGTAGGTTTTGAATAAATAATAATAATTAGAAATAATGAACTTGCAATTATTAGCATTACGCATAACAACGCATATGCTTCTTTATTATAGTAACAATAATATATTAAGAAAAATAAATAAAGTGGTAAAAATGAATAAATACAATAACCGATATAGTTTATTAATCTAATCATTTTTAACCACTCCTTATTATCTCTTACTTTTTGGTTTTTTTAATATTTCTGCAAAGATAATGTCATTTACAATATTATCTTTATGTAGTACGTAACTATTATCTATAATTTCTTTTTCTCTATCTATAATTTCATAGTTTTTTCTAAATGAAGATTTTGGTAACTCAATTGTATTTTTAACAATTTCCTTTTTTTGTGCAGAAATATTATTTTTAGCACTAATTATTTTTTTTTGTTTTTGTTTTATTTTTTTATTTTTTTCTTTTTGTGACTTTTCATACACATTCAATAAAATTCCTAATACTACGAAAATAAACCCTGCCCAAGACATTATCTATACCTCCTAGTATTAATTTTTTTATTTAAATATTCATTTGCGATCATACCTCGAACTAAATTAGTTTTATTAAATACTAATTTTTCATTTTTTAATGGTATCGATTCATTATTTTTCAATTCTTGCGTTTGTGTTAATAATTGAGTTTTATTATTATTTTTATTTTGTAATATTTTTTTATATTGTTCTAATTCATTAATTTGCTGATTTTGCTTCTTTATCATTTCAATTAATTCTCTTTGTTGAACAATATTTTCTTCATTTAGTTGTTCTTTTTTTGAATTATAGAATTTTTTCTTTTTTATTTTTTCTATTGTATCAGCACGCAGTTTTTCTAACTCCGCCTGCTTAGCATTATCTAGTTTTTGCAAATATTTTTTACTATCTGTTCCAAAAACTACCACTACCGTTATTAGCAGTATAATAATAATTATTGGGATAGAGACGAATAAGACTGTCATTACTGCTCCCCCTTACTTAATATTATTTACTATCTGGTGTTTCAGGTTGAGACATACGTTTAATTGAATCGCGCATTCCTGTATCCGCTTCTAAGTTTTTGTAGTTCATATAGTCCATAACACCTAGATTACCTTCACGGAAGGCTTTTGCCATTGCTAAAGGTAACTCTGCTTCTGCTTCTACTACTTTTGCTCTCATCTCTTGGATACGAGCTTTCATCTCTTGTTCTTGAGCTACTGCCATTGCACGACGTTGCTCTGCTTTTGCTTG
>CAMEOL010000120.1 GCA_945929765.1 uncultured Gemella sp. | reverse complement strand
AACCACATGTCAACAGAATTATTTCTCTCCACCATCAATTTTTCTAGAATTTTGTTTCTAGATATTTCCATACCGACACGAATATTTAGTCTCAGAGATTCGTATTCTTCTGGAGAACCAAGACCATATATACAACTTACACTGGCTACGATAATAACGTCATCACGATCAAAGAGTGAAGACGTTGCACTATGGCGTAATTTATCAATTTCATCGTTGACAGAAGAATCTTTTTCTATATAAGTATCAGTAGAAGGGACATATGCTTCTGGTTGGTAATAATCGTAATATGATACAAAATATTCAACTCTATTTTCTGGGAAAAAAGCTTTTAATTCATTGTATAATTGTCCGGCTAAAGTTTTGTTGTGAGCTAAGACTAATGTAGGTTTCCCAACATTTTTTATTATATTAGATACTGTAAAAGTCTTACCAGTACCTGTAGCACCTAATAGAGTCTGATATTTAATACCGCTATTTATTCCATCTGTAAGAACACGTATAGCATTAACTTGGTCTCCTTTAGGTTCATATTTACTTTGTAAATTAAAATCATAATGTTTTCTTTTCAAATTGATCACCTATAATACTTTCTATTTAAATAATTATAGTATTAATTTAGAAAATGTTCAATGGGAATGATTGTTAGTTTGTAGTGTTGCAGTTTATGCGAAGAAAATAAAAAATAAAATTTGACATTTAGTAGCTAAATAACACTAGGAATGCTATAATAATATGAGGGAAAATAAATAGTAGGAGACAATAATGGAAAATTGGATTGAAATATCGATACATACAACCCACGAAGCAAGTGAAATTATAGAGTCTATTTTATTAGATTATGAGTCAACAGGGGTATGTATAGAAGATGCCCGTATTTTAGAAGACAATTTAGACGATAATTTCGGAACAATAATTGGCGTAGATAAGAATGACTTTCCTAGTGAGGGGGTAGTCGTAAAAGGTTATATAAATGAATTAAATTATACCGAAGAAGCTCAAAATGCACTAAAGTTAGAAATAGAACAACTAGCTCAAAACATTAATATAGGTGATTTTTTCAAAATAGAAACTACAACAATAAAAGATAGTGATTGGGAAAATTCTTGGAAAGATTATTTTGATGTTTTAAATATAGGCCAAAAATTTGCAATAGTACCAACTTGGAGAGAATACGAAAATATAGAAGATCGCTATATCATCAATATTGATCCAGGTATGGCTTTTGGTACAGGTGGACATGAAACTACATCGTTATGTATAAAAAATCTAGAAAAATATGTTCGCCATGAAGATAGTGTTATAGATGTAGGATGTGGTAGCGGAATATTAACGATAGCAGCCAGCTATCTAACAAAAGGAAAATTAAAGGCGGTAGACTTAGATAAATTAGCCGTCGATGTTTCTAAAGAAAACTTTGTGTTGAATAATATTCAAAATAGAGTGGAAGTCGCTTGTGCTAGTTTGTTAGAAGGCGAAACAGATAAATATGATATTATCGTTGCAAATATATTGGCACACATTATTGAATTGATGCTAGAAGATGCATATAAACTTTTAAATGAAGATGGCTATTATATAACTTCAGGAATAATAAAAGATAAAAAAGAAGAGTTGTTAGAAAAAGCATTAGCAGTAGGTTTTAAATTAGTAGAAGAAACTTCAGAAAATGAATGGTATTCACTAGTATTTACAAAATAAAACATGAAATATAAAGAAAAAGGAGAATTATTATGATAGAAAGATATTCAACAAAGGAAATGCAACAAATTTGGTCAGAACAAAACAAATTCCAAGCTTGGTTAGAAGTAGAAATTTTGGCTTGTGAAGGATGGAGTAACTTAGGAGAAATACCGAAAGAAGATGTAGCGAAACTACGTGAAAATGCAAGTTTTGATATAGATAGAATATACGAAATTGAACAAGAAACACGTCACGACGTTATAGCTTTCACTAGAGCAGTAAGTGAGACTTTAGGAGAAGAAAAAAAATGGGTACATTACGGATTGACATCAACTGACGTGGTGGATACAGCTTACGGGTATTTGTATAAACAAGCTAATACTATTATAAGAGAGAAAATAGTAACGTTAATAAACGTATTAGAAGAAAAGGCACAAACATATAAAAATACATTTATGATCGGAAGAACACATGGAGTTCATGCTGAAATTACTACGTTTGGTCTAAAAATGGCTCTTTGGTACGAAGAAATGCAAAGAAATCTTGAACGTTTTGATTATGCTGCTAAAATGGTAGAAGCAGGGAAAATATCAGGAGCAGTAGGAACTTTTGCTAATATACCAACATATATTCAAGACTATGTATGTGAAAAACTAGGAATAAACTCAAGTAAAATATCAACACAAGTATTACAGAGGGACCGTCATGCACATTACTATTCTACATTAGCACTAATAGCAAGTAGTATCGAGAAATTCGCGGTAGAAATACGTCACTTACAAAGAACAGAAGTAAGAGAAGTGGAAGAATTCTTTAGAAAAGGACAAAAAGGTTCAAGTGCTATGCCACATAAACGTAATCCAATTTCTTCAGAAAATATTTCAGGTTTAGCTAGAGTTATGAGAGGATATATGGTTACTGCTTTTGAAAACATACCACTTTGGCACGAAAGAGATATTTCTCATTCTTCTGCAGAAAGAATAATATCAGCAGACGCAACAAATTTAATAGACTATCAAATTACTAGATTTACAAATACTTTAAAAAATCTAACAGTCTTCGAAGAAAATATGGCAGAAAATATTAACAAAACGTACGGAGTTATTTTTTCTCAACGTATATTATTAAAACTAATAGAAAAAGGAATATCGAGAGAAAATGCATATGATACAGTTCAACCGAAAGCTATGTATGCTTGGGAAAATAAAGTTCAATTCAAACAGCTATTGTTAGAAGACAAAGAAATACTGAACTATATTACAAAAGAGGAAATAGAAGATTGTTTTAACTATCAATACCATATTTCAAGTATAGAGGAAGTGTACGAGCGTGTCTTCGGAAAATAACTTTAAAAATATTTTTGGAAACTCGATAGAAATATTAGAAAAAATAGAAAATGCAGGATATGAAGCGTATTTTGTAGGTGGCTGCGTACGAGATTTTTTGATGGAAAGACAATTTAGTGACATTGATATCACTACATCGGCAACACCAGAAGAAATAAAAAAAATATTTAAAATTACAATAGATACCGGAATAAAACATGGAACTGTAACAGTAAAGCATAATAAAGATTATTTTGAAATAACAACCTTTAGAAGTGAAAGTGACTACATTAATCATAGAACACCAGAAAAAGTAGAATTTATAAAAAATTTATCTGGTGACTTGGAACGTAGAGATTTTACAATAAATGCAATGGCACTTGATAAAAAAGGAAAACTTTATGATTTTCATAACGGTATGTACGATTTAAAAAATAAGATAGTAAGAACAGTAAATAAGCCTAACGATAGATTTGAAGAAGACGCACTAAGAATGTTAAGAGCATTTCGTTTCTCATCGCAGTTATGTTTTAATATAGAAGAAGATTCATTAGAATCAATAAGAAATAAAGCTAATTTAATTAGCTTTATTTCTATGGAAAGAATAGTAGCAGAATTTAAGAAGTTAATTAAAGGAAAGGATAATTCCAAAGCATTCTATCAAATTCTAGATACTAAAATTAATAAGTATATCCCATTTTTCTCAGAAGTGACTAGATTTAGTAATATAAATAATAAAAACTTTGAACAAGTAATATTTAGTTTAATAATTGAAAATAATATAGATATAGATAATATAAAGTTTTTAAAATTATCAAAAAAAGAAATAAACAACATTAAATCTATGTTTATTATCCATAATAAGATGAGAGCAG
>CAMEOL010000119.1 GCA_945929765.1 uncultured Gemella sp. | reverse complement strand
GTTGAAATATTTTCTTTTGATGTTATAAATGTAAAAAATTCATCGTCTTTTATTTCGTTGCACAATATAGAAATTAGTAAAATTCTTTTATTAATTTCATCTCCAATTAAAGCTATGCCAGCGCCTTTTTTTCTATAAATAGATAGTTTGTAGTCTACTAAAATCTTTTCGATATTTGATAGAGAAGAAACTATAGTATTGTAGCTGAGAAGAAATTTTTCTGATAATTCTTTTATAGAAGTTTCTTCTACAAATAATAGGTCACAAAGAATAATATTAATTTTGTTTATATGCGTGTATCCTTGTTCTATTGATGTATCTAATACAGAATGATCAATTTTTTTAGTATCGCCAATGATTTGATATTTTGATTTTTCTTTTATAAGTTGTATATTTTCTTTTTTTAGTGATAGTTGTAAATTTTTAATTTCTCGATAAAGTGTACGTTCTTTTATTTTACTTAGTTTAGTTAAATCTTTAATACTAAGAGGCTCTGAAGTATTTATTAGTATATTTAAAAGAATTTTTTCTTTTTCAGTTAGTATCATATGTTCCTCCTAGATAAAATACTATTTGTTATTATTTTAACATAGTAGTAACAAGTAATGAAATTTTTAAGTTAAAAAGGGAGAAGCTTAACAAAATTATTTTGTAAGCTCCAGCCCTTTAAATTTATTTTAATTTTTCTACTATTTCGTCGTATTTTGGACTGTTTAAGAAGTTATCAACTGAAACGTGAATAGCAGATTTGTTCATACCTTGAGCACGAGGAGTAAGTTCGTTTTGTGTTACGATTAAAACTTTTTCTCCGTCTACTAGGTTTCTAATAGCTGTGTTAATAACTTCGATATTTATACCAGCTTTGTTAATTTTGTTACGTAGTATTGATGCTCCCATAGCACTGCTTCCCATTCCAGCATCACAAGCAAAGATAACTTTCTCTACTTCGTTGTAAGAAATAGCTTGTGAATTCGTTTCTTTCGGCTCTTGAACAGTTTGTCCTTTAGATTCAGCTTTCATATTTTGAATTTTATTTTGAGCAGCAGTTATATCACCGTCTAAAGATTTGTCGCGTTTTAAAATGATAGCAGATATTATAAATGTAACTACTGTAGCTACTGCAACCCCTGCAGAAACAGCAAAGTGACTTCCGTTAGCAGTTTGTCCTAAAATTGCAAAGATACTACCTGGAGAAGCAGGCGCTCTTAGTCCAGCATCTAATGCTTGGAATGTAGCTGTACCACTTACACCACCTGCAATTGCAGCGAAGATTAACGTAGGTTTCATTAAAATGTATGGGAAGTAAATTTCATGAATTCCTCCAAGGAAATGGATAACTCCAGCTCCATAAGCAGAAGATTTTGCACTACCTTTTCCGAATACCATATAAGCAACTAATATACCAAGACCTACCCCAGGGTTAGCTTCTAATAAGAATAGTATAGATTTACCAGTTTCTTGTGTTTGAATTGTAGCTAATGGAGTTAAAATTCCGTGGTTAATTGCGTTGTTAAGGAATAAAATTTTCGCAGGTTCGATAAAGATATTAGCTAGAGGAAGTAGCCCAGCGTTAATTATTGCATCTGCACCTTTACTTAAAACAGAAGTTACTGCTTTAATAAATGGACCTACTCCATAAAATCCTCCTATAGATAAGAAGAATCCCATAAATCCAAGAGAGAAGTTGTTAATTAACATCTCGAATCCAGTAGGAATTTTAGGTTGTACTGCTGCATCGAATTTTTTCATTAAGATAGCAGCGATTGGCCCCATAACCATAGCTCCAAGGAACATAGGTGTTCCAGCAGCACCAACAATTACACCCATAGTTGCAATTGCAGCTGTAACTCCACCACGTTGTCCGTGTATGTTATATCCGGCAGTATAAGATATTAATAGTGGTAGTAAGTAGAAGATCATCGGATCAACTAATTTAGATAACTCTTCATTAGGCATCCACCCTGTTTTTATAAATAAAGCCGTTATTAATCCCCAAGCAATAAATGCACCAATGTTTGGCATTACCATACTTGAAAGAGCAGTTCCTATTTTTTGAACAAGAACTTTAGCACCGTTGTTGTTATTACTCATAGTAATTTCTCCTTTATTTTATTATTTGTTATATATTCATTATATATATTGTTTTCCTTTTCAACAATATCAAAGTTGGCGAAACAGTTTTTGCCAAAAAGGTGTTACAGTTTTATCGTATCTTAATTGGAGAATATTTATTTGTGTACAGTTGTATTTATATTTTGTATAATAATATAAGATTTAAATATTTATTTGTGAGGTATAAAATGTCAACAATTAAAATAGCAAAAACGGAACATAAAGATATAGTAATGTATCTTAATAAATTAAATCGTCACGGTATAATAGCTGGAGCGACAGGAACGGGAAAAACTATAACTTTAAAAGTTTTAACTGAACAATTAAGCAAGGCAGGAGTACCGGTATTTTTGGCTGATATAAAAGGAGATTTAGCTACTTTAAGTAAAGCTGGGAGTTTAGAAGGAAAAGTTGCAGAACGAGTAACTTCTTTAGGACTAGATGATTTTAATAATCAAAGTTTCCCTGTTAGACTTTGGGATGTGTTTGGAGTTAATGGTCATCCTGTTCGTGCAACAATATCAGAAATGGGTCCATTACTACTGGCTCGTTTATTAGAGTTAAATGAAACACAAACAGGAATTCTTAATATTGCGTTTCGAGTAGCTGACGAAAAAGGATTACTTTTAATTGACATGAAAGACTTAAAAGCACTATTACAAGAATTAGCAGAAAATAGCGCAGAGTATACTACTAAATATGGAAATATAACAAAGCAGTCTATAGGTGCAATACAGAGAAGTCTTCTTGTGTTAGAAGATCAAGGAGGAGATAAGTTTTTTGGAGAACCAGCAATAGATTTAAAAGATTTTATGCAGGTAGATGAATCTGGAAAAGGTTATATAAATATTTTAATGGCACAAACATTATTTAGTTCGCCTAAACTTTATTCAACTTTCTTACTTTGGATGTTGTCAGAATTATTTGAAGCTCTTCCAGAAGTAGGGGATGTAGATAAACCGAAAATGGTTTATTTCTTTGATGAAGCACATTTACTATTTGATGGAGCTCCTAAAGCTTTCGTAGATAAGGTAGAACAAGTTGTACGTCTTATTCGTTCTAAAGGTGTAGGTATATATTTTGTTACGCAAAATCCAGCAGATATACCAGAAAATATTTTGGGTCAATTAGGTAATAGAGTGCAACATGCTTTAAGAGCGTATACTCCAAAAGAAATTAAAGCTGTTAAATTAGCTAGTACAACTTTCAGACAAAATCCAAATGTTGATACGGCTACAGTAATAACAGAATTAAAAGTAGGGGAAGCTTTAGTATCTTGTTTAAACGAAGATGCCCAACCAGAAATGGTTGAACGAGCATTTGTTCGTCCACCAGAATCGTTTATTGGTGCTATTAGTGAGGAAGAATATAGAGCTTTAATAAATAATTCTCCGATGGAAGTTAAGTATCGAGAAGCGGTAGATAGAGATTCTGCATTTGAAATGTTGGCGCGAAAAGCAGCTCAAGTAGAACAAACTAAGCAAGAAGAAATACAAAACTTAGAAGAAGAACGAGTAGAAACTGAAAGATATGAAGATAGAACAAGCACAAGAAGTGCAGGACGTCCTAGAAAATCTCAATTAGAAAAAACAACAGATACATTAATAAAAACAGTAACTAGTACTGTAGGCCGTGAAATAATTAGAGGACTTTTCGGGATACTAAAGAAAAAATAGTAATTAACTTTTATTAATGAATAATTTAAAAAAATTATTTAGCGAGATTAAAAATAGTAAATTTTTAGTTAAATGAAAGTTATTTATTAGACGATAACAGTTTTACATTTAAAAAATACAATACAC
>CAMEOL010000118.1 GCA_945929765.1 uncultured Gemella sp. | reverse complement strand
AAGAGATGCCTTTTGCATCTCTTTTTTTCGTTGATTTTACTTTTGGGTCAGCCCCTACGTTTATATTTTAGTTTAGAATTTCACAAAAATTATATTTTATTTCAAACAATTACTCTTCCCTATATATTTTTATAATTAAGAAAAATACTCCTATACAGATAAATGTATCTGCCAAATTAAATATAGGAAATGCATAGCCGAATATATTAAAATCTAGAAAATCAACAACTTCTCCTGTACGAATTCTATCAATAAAATTACCTATTCCACCACCTAAAACTAGCGAAAAAGTAACTATATCTAATATTGTTAACTTGTTTCTTGATTTATAAATATAAGTTAATAAAACTATAAGAAAAACAATTGTTACTATTATAAAAAATAATCTACTATCTTCTAAAATCCCCCATGCCGCTCCTCTATTTCTATGAGAAGTGAAAGAAAAGAAATTATCAATTACAGTTTTACTTTCACCTAAATTCATATTTACTAAAACAAAATATTTTGATAGTTGGTCGGCAATTACTAATATAGTTGCCATTACTAATATTAATATCATATTATTCTCCTGTTTTTTTAGCAAAATTACAAATATTTTTTAACTCACATGTTGAACATTCTGGTTTTTTTGCTTTACAATAGTATCTTCCAAAATGTATCATCTGATGATGAATTTTAGACCATTTCTTTTTCGGAAATATTTTCATTAATTTTTGTTCTACTATTAATGGACTATCTTTCTCATTGGCAAGTTTCATTCTTTTCGATATTCTTTCTACATGCGTATCGACTGCTATAGCAGGTATACCAAATCCAACAGACATTACTACATTAGCTGTTTTTCTACCAACCCCAGGTAATTCTATTAATTCATCTAGTGTTTTTGGTATTTTGTACTTATATTTAGTTCTCAACATTTCTGCCATTAATTTTATATTTTTAGATTTTGCTTTGTATAAACCTAGTGTTTTTATATATTTTTCAATTTCTGTTACTTCTGCATCTGCATAATCATCAATAGTCTTAAATTTATCGAATAATCCTACTGTAGCTCTATTAACGTACTCATCTTTACATTGTGCGGATAATAAGACCGCTATTATTAATTCTAAGTTGTTTGAAAAATTTAATTCACAGTCTACATCAGGATACTTTTCGTCCAAATATTTAGTAAATATTTTTACTCTTTCTTTTTTACCTATCGACCCAGTCATAATTTAATATATCATCTCCATCAAATTTATTTTTTACTTCTATCGGTTTATTCTTCAATATACCGTTAACGTAGTTTATATTTTTCGATATATTAAATGCTTCTAATATTTCTTTTTTTGTAAATTTATCAAACCAACTAGATACGATGTCCATTTCATTTGACGTTAATACTTTATTTACTATTTTTTCTACAGTTAATAATAGCTCACCTAATTTGTAATATTGATCACTTTGGTTGAAGTTAGGAAAAATTAATTTGTTTGTTGCTGTTATTTTTATTAAACCTTTTTGATACAAATTATCTAATTTTTTAAGTGCCAAACTTTCTTCGATTTTTAAGGCTGATGAATATTTCTTAATATCAAATATTTCTTGCCCTTGATTTGAAATATAACTTAACTGCAAAAGAAATATTGCATCTTCTGCAGTTAAGTTGTATTTATTATAATTCAAAAGAAAGTCTTCACTTATGTAGATACCTTTTAAATTTAAATTTTTCATTATGGAGTCAACCTATTTAGTAATCTAGGAAATGGTATTGTCTCACGAACATGACCGTTTCCTGTAATCCATGCAACTGTTCTTTCTAATCCCAAACCGAATCCTGAGTGTTCTACCGAACCGTATTTTCTTAAATCTAAATACCATTGGTACGCTTCAATATTTAAGTTGTGTTCTTTTATATTGTTTAACAACACGTCATAATTGTCTTCCCTTTGCGATCCGCCGATAATTTCTCCGTATCCTTCTGGAGCTATAAGGTCTGCGCAAAGTACTGTTCCTTTTTCTTCTGGATCTTCTTTCATATAAAATGGTTTAATGTTTTTTGGCCAGTGAGTAATAAATACTGGTTTGTTGTAGCTATTAGCTATAAAAGTTTCATGCGGTGAACCAAAATCTTCTCCATATTCTATGTCATCAAAGCCATTTTCTTTTAATAATGCTATAGCATCTTTATATTTTATTCTTGGGAATTCTCCTGTTGCCGCTTTTAAAGCATCTATGTCACGACCTAAAATTTTCAATTCAGTTTCATTCTTAGTTAAAACATCGTTAATTAAATAGTTTACATAACGTTCTTGTACTTCTAAGCTTTCTGCATGATTACAAAATGCCATTTCTGGTTCAATCATCCAAAATTCAATTAAGTGACGTCTTGTTTTTGATTTTTCTGCACGGAATGTTGGTCCAAATGAATACACTTTTCCAAATGACATCGCACATGCTTCCATATAAAGCTGCCCTGACTGTGAAAGGTATGCTTCTTCATCAAAGTATTGTGTATGGAATAATTCGGTTGTTCCCTCTGGAGCTGATGATGTAAGAATAGGAGGATCTAATTTTAAAAATCCTTCTTTTTCATAAAAATCATATGTAGATTTTATAATTTGATTTCTTATAGTTAATATTGCGTGTTGTTTTTTTGAACGTATCCATAGATGGCGATTATCTGCCAAAAATTCTACACCGTGTTCTTTAGGAGTTATCGGATAATCTGTTGCTATACTTATTACTTCGAATTCTGAAATCTCTAATTCTACTCCTGTTAATTCACGATCATTTTCTTTTACAACTCCTGTTACTTTTATAGAAGTTTCTTGTGTTAAATGACGTAATTCTTGATATTTTTCTTCTCCTAATGTTTCTTTTAATGCAACTGCCTGAACAAATCCTGCTCCATAACGAAGTTGGAAGAAAGCTATTTTTCCACTACTTCTTTTATTTGCAATCCATGCTCCTAATGTAACAGTTTGCCCTATTTTTTCTTTTAAGTTGTTAATATTCACAATTAAATCTCCTTTATTTAATTTAATTTTACTTATACTATAACAAAAAATGCTACAAAATACAATATACTTACTATATTTGTTTTATTACTCTACATGGATTCCCATAAGCTAATACATTTGATGGTATATTTTTTGTAACTACACTTCCGGCTCCTATCACAACATTATCACCTATTGTAACTCCAGGCAATATTATAGAATTAGCTCCTACCCATACATTACTTCCTATATTTATTTCTAAAGCATATTCTTTTAATTCTATGTGTCTTTGGATATGGTTTAATGGATGACTTGCTGTATATATACCTACATTTGGAGCAATCATTACATTATCTCCAAATTTAACTTTAGCACAATCTAAAATAGTACATCCAAAATTAATATATAAATTTTTTCCACTTTCTATGTTAGATCCGTAATCACATAAAAATGGAGATTCTATTAAAATACCCTCTCCTACATTTCCTAATAACTCTTTTAATATATCGTTTTTTTCCTTCTTGTTACTTGGATGCAGTTCTATATTGTATTTATAGCACAAATTTCTCGCTCGTTCGCGCATTTCCTTTAATTCCTTATCGGAACTATCGTACATTTCTCCAGATAACATTTTTTCTTTTTCTGTTTTGTTTATTTTGATCATGATATATACTCCTCACAAATTGAAAGTTATTACAATTCGATATTTTTGAAACTTATTATTTCATCAAACATTAGTTTCAAATAAATTTTATAATTTAAAATTTCTTTGTTAGCATAACATATATAACCATTTTTTTTATTCTTAGTTACATCTCTAAACAATTCAGAAAAGTTGCTATCAGTAGAAAAGTTTTTACATTTTATATTTGATTTTTTCCCACGTTCTGCATAATACAAATCCTTATATTTACTACTTTCAAATATGTATAGATAGTGTTTATTAAAATATTCTTTATTTTCTA
>CAMEOL010000117.1 GCA_945929765.1 uncultured Gemella sp. | reverse complement strand
TTCGTATAATTGTTCATTATCTTGTACTGCTTGTTTATACTTCTCTTTATAAACTTTATACATTAATGCTTTTCTATCCATAAGTGATTCTCCTATATTTTAGTTTATATGAATAAATATGTTATTTATTGCATACAATAGAATTATACTTATAAGGAGTTATCTATATCCTATTTTGTATATACTCTCTCCTTGTATGTATAAGATGAAAGCATTTTCATGCTACGGTAGTTCTAAACCTAACAAGGCTTAAAACGAAACATTTTTCAATGCTACGTACAGTCCCCAGACCACTCACTATCTCACCTGCCCCTTGATAGTGTAATAAAAAAGGAGTCCTCCTTAGAGAAACTCCCTGTCCTACGTTCCTTTCTTCAAAGTTACCGTAGTGATTTTATTCTGTGGTGTACTGGATTGGATCAGCTTCTTCAACGATTATAACGCATCCCCAACAGGCATCCACCCTCTACATTTTCTGTGCTTGGTTGTAGCCACCATATGAAGTCGTAAGTTTTAGCACAATCACTTAATGTTGAGGTTGTTAATGGAGTCACATCGTAACAGACACACTCCGAAATACTTACGATTACTTCCCCTGTTTCATCACAGTACATGGTAGGAGATACACCACAAGAACTTTCATTGCTACAACTATCTGTGAATTTGTAGAATTATGTCTAATATATGTTGATTTTTAGCTGTATTTGTAATATAATAGCCTTGTTCTTAGTTATTTAGTTTTAAATTCTTAGTTGTAAATTCTTCAACTTTTTTGTTTTAATAAACTCCCAATTTTTATTTATTAAAACCGGAATTTATTATTGAATACTCATTATTAATAGTTTAATGTTTTAAAACAGGTGCTACCAACACCTGTTTTTATTTTACCATTATTCTAGTTTTTTTCAAGTAAAATCCGACAATTTATTATGAAATAACTTGTCTTGTTTTGTCGAATAATATATAATATAAGTGTTACTTGGAAATTTAAATGAAATATAGCTATTTCCCTTTTCTTCCTCCAAGTATATCCCCCCCTGTATAAACCAAGTCTCTTCTGCTTGGTTTATCGTTGTATGCAAAAAAAAGACTAGGTATAATACCTAGTCTTTTTTTTATATTAAAAGCGTACTGCGATCTTATAATCTTCACCAGTAACCATCATTCCATTTTCGGTGATCTCTAAATCAATACCACTGTTCTTTAAAATTCTCATTGCTGACTTAATTTTATTAATTTGTTTACTAGCAACATTGTAATCCATTGATCTTTTCTCTTCTTTTTTGATTTCGATTGTTGCTTCTTCATCTTCATGTGTAGTAGTATCATCTGTAATTCTTTTTAGCATATCGCCAATGTCACTCTTTAATTTATCACGTAATTTCTCTACTACTTCAATATGTAGATTTTGAATACGCTCCTCTATAATCTCTTTTGATATTGGTTCTGCATCGCTTAATCCTGTAAACATCGCATCTGACCACCAGTTTTGACCTACATCCTCTTTGATAGTATATGTTCCATCAAGAGGATCTACTGCTTCAATGGTAACTGTTTCTCCACATAATACTGCCATAACGCTAGTAAATGAATATCTACCATCTAATTTATTAGAATTAATACGCCCATTTCGACTTTTTAATTCTTCATATTTCTCACGACTTATAACACTAACAGTATCACCAACTTTATATGTAGGCTCTGAACAATCTTCTTCAAGTGTGGCTTTTATTTCTTCTTCTGTTGCCATCGCTGTAAACATAGCATCCGACCACCAGAAATGTCTAGGATCTTCTTTTATATGATACGTTTCATCATTAGTATCGACATGAGAAATAGTTACTACTTTGCCACAAAATTCAGCCATATCCTCTGTCATACTACAAGTCTTATCTAGTTTACGTTTTACAACGTATTCTGCATCGCCTTTTAATTCTTCATACTTTTCACGACTTATTACTATTAGTTTGTCACCTAAGTTATACATTTATAACCCTCCCTGTTTTTGTCATAATCACACATTAATTATATTATAATTCGACTTTAATTTCTATATATTAACAAAAAAAGAAAGCGATAGAATTTATCTATCGCTTATCCGCAATTTTCAGCCTTATAAGCCATGTCTGCAAGGTAGGCTTCATTCATTTCTCTTAAAATACGATCCGGATTTGTTGAAGCAATTACACGCTTTGGAACTTGAGGACAGATTTTATTAAGCTTTCCAGTCATTCCATGATTAATCCACTCTACGAATACATATGAGAATTTAACACCTTTAAAGAAATCATCCTTATATGTTCTTCTACATTCACAGAATTTACACTTAGGCAGTCTTTCACGTAGTTTAGCAACAACATGAGGATGCCCACCGATAATTAAAATTTCCGGCTTATTTAACTGTTCAATATTTAATTCTTTTACTTGTTTAGATGGCAACTGTTCTAGTAGTTTTTCCTGCTCTTGGACCTTTAATAAAAGTTCCTCAATCATTTCTCTCTGATCAGCATTATTTAATAATAGAGACTCATTTTCTTCTGTTAATCTCTTATTCTTTTGATTAGCCTGTACAAGATCCTGTTGTAATGCTTTTAATTGGTCTTGATTAGCTTTCTGTAAGTCATTTTTAATTTTATTGATTTCTGACTGGTGATTTTTAATCAGATGCTTACTATCTTTTAATTCCTTTTTAGCACGTTTTAACTCTAACTCAATAGATTGCAATGAGATTGCATCAGAACCAGACTTAGCCTTAAAAAATGCTTCACGATTAAGTTCTTGATGTTTACCAATCACATAAAGATAAGTAAATGGTACAAGGTACTGATCAAATAAATCTAACAGCTTTTCATCTAACTCTTCTGGAAACTCCATTAATTCATCAATACTATCTTTCTCCATCATTTCTTTGATATTAAGTGTTTCATCTTTGATGCCTGCAAACAGTTTACTAGCTAAATTCTTTCTCATATCATAGTTATTATATATCATCATTAAATTTAACATTATTTCATATATTTCAGTTTTAGTTAAATTGTGTCTTGTAAACTCTGTGGGTTCAATGCCCACCATTTGCATTTGAATATTAACCATGAAATCTGGAAGTTCTAGTTCTTTATGTTTGGGATTAAAAACAACTTTATCTAGGTATTTTTGAAGATCATTTTCAATATAATCAGAATACTGTTTATAATATCCCTGCATTAGCTTTGTATATGTTTTATCTTTCATCTTTGCAAACGAATCCATTACATTTCTAGACCAAATACCGCACCCTGTATCTTCTTCTAGAAATACTTTAGTTAGTCTTTCCCAACGCTCATATAAAGGTAAAGCTACATCAGCAGGAACAGGTATATTAAGTTCTGAATATATGAAGTGTATAGTCGAACACAAGATACCATGTTGAAATTTTTGTTTTTTAAAAGCAAAGGCTTTTGCATATGATTCAGCTAACATTTTAATTTTTATATCTGGATCATTTATTATTTTTTTATCATTCCATATATTTGATACAAGTTTTTTTACTTCTAAGTAGATAGGATTTTTAACCATCAAAGCTTTTAATTCTTTGCGTAATTCTTCATTTTCTTTGGAATATTCCCATAAACAATACGCTAAATTCTTATTATATTCATTTGTTAAAGATATGCTTTTTAATAATGGATGCCCAAAATAGGGATATTTTTTTCTATTGATCCATGCAAGAGGAAATCGTCTATTTAACCCCTCTAACATCGATGAAGCATTATCAGATAATGCAACTCCTAAAAAATATGACTGTGCATACAATTCCACTTCTCTAACTTCAATCATTTATATCACCCTCAATATGTAAAATATACCATTTAATAGTATTATCTATAAAATAAAATGTCAACCAATCAAGCTGACATTTTATTTTATGCCCATATTTATTCTAATATTCAATTATTGTAATAAAAATTCTAATTTTTTACTTATCT
>CAMEOL010000116.1 GCA_945929765.1 uncultured Gemella sp. | reverse complement strand
TTGACTGAGTTGTTATAGAAATTATTGATAAGTTTTTTATTTTTCGCTCTTGTATATTAAAATTATTTAAAGTTATATTATGAGGATTAGCATCTACTATTAAAGTTTTCTTACCACTTTCTGCAAAACTTTTAGCAATCAAATATGTAAATAGCTGTTGTTCTAAATTGTCATTTGTTGACGATATCATAAAAGTTTTTACTTTACTATTATCCATTTGAACTCTCAATTTACTCTGAATAGCCTCAATATTTTCTAGTGTCTCTATAGTTTTTTTGTGTCCTATTTTTTGTTTCAAATCACTATCATAAGTATCATTTAAGTTTATAGAACCTAAATCTTTCCAGTTGAAATTCTCTAATGCCTGTTTACTAGTTATTGTTTTTCTAAAATATTCAAAAAATAATATTGAAAAAATAGATATTACTAATCCTAATAAAGATCCAAAAATAAAATCTTTTATAAAAATAGGAGAAGTTTTCTCATCAGAAGGTTTGGCTGTAGATATCACTTTAATATTAATATTAGCTGAATAATACCCATCTATATTTTCTTGGAAAACATCTGCAACTGTATTCGCAAGATTTGCTGCCATTTCAGGAGAATTATCTTCTACACTAATTCCAAAAGTTTGCGATTCAGCTACAGTAACAAGCTTTATTTTACTCCTTAAATCATCATTAGTATAATCTGTATCTACCTTACTATTTACTTGATTTAATATATTATCAGAAAATATAATGTTTTCGTAAGTTTTTATTAATCTTTCATTAGTCTGTAATTGATTTAAATTTAACTGCTGTCCATCTGTAACTTTCGGACTTAATACTAAATCTACTGTAGATTTATATACTGGGGCAACCAATACAGATCTTATTCCTGCTAAACAAATACCTAAAACAAATGTTATTGCAATTATATATTTTATTTTTTTAAATAATAGATTAAATATAGATTTTATTGATAGTTCCTTGTCCATTTTTTACCCTTTCATTTTACGTAATTATTAATCCCGACCAAAAATATCTCTAGTATATACCTTATTTTTAACATCATCTAGAATGCTATCGTATCTATTAGCAACTATTAAATTACTCAAAGATTTAAATTTAATTATATCATTTACCAAATCATAACCTTCGAACTTATCTATATTTTCTATTGTTGGCTCAAAGATTATTAATCGAACACCCTTTTCACTCAATAATTTCATAATATCTTGTATTGAGCTTTGCCTAAAATTATCTGAATTACTCTTCATTGTCAAACGATATATTCCGACTACTATATTATTTTCTAGAGAATTACTTTGTGCTAGCTTAAATATTTGTTCTGATATAAATTCTTTCCTAGTTGTATTTGATTCTACAACTGCAGAAATCATATTTTGCGGAACATCATTGAAGTTTGCTAATAATTGTTTTGTGTCTTTAGGAAGACAATATCCTCCATATCCAAAAGATGGATTATTGTAATCTAGACCTATTCTAGGATCTAAACCTATACCCTTTATAATGGCGGCAGTATCTAAACCTTTCATCTCTGCATAAGTATCCAATTCATTAAAATAAGAAACTCTTAATGCTAGATAAGTATTAGTAAATAGTTTTACTGCTTCTGCTTCTGTCGATTCCATAAATAATATCTCAACATCATCTATTAAAGTTTCTTTTTTTAGCATATTCGCGAAAAATTTTGCCTTTTCTTGCAAATCTATTGCATCTGTCCTTTCATACGATACAATAATTCTTGAAGGATACAATGTATCATATAACGCCTTCGATTCCCTTAAAAATTCTGGACTAAATATTATATTTTCTGTATTGTATTTTTCTCTAACTTTTTTTGTAAACCCTACTGGAATAGTTGATTTAATAATAATACATGCGCTAGGGTTTAACTTCAATATATCCTCTATAACACTCTCTACGTGAGACGTATCAAAGTAGTTAGTAACTGTATCGTAATTTGTCGGAACTGCTATAATTACATAGTCAGCATTACTATATGCTTCTTCGTAATCAAGCGTAGCCCTTAAATTTAATTTTTTCTCAGAAAAATATTTTTCAATATACTCATCTTGAATAGGAGATATACGGTTATTTATTAACTCTACTTTATCTGGTAGTATGTCTACTGCAATTACTTCATGAGATTGAGCTAACAAAGTTGCTATAGACAGACCTACATAGCCTGTACCAGCTACTGCAATTTTCATATTATAATCCTTTCTTAATTAACTTGTTATTTTGTGTATTATTTTTGCGATTTGATAATTTAATGGTAAAATATGTACCTTAACTAAATATTTATGTATACTATATTCTTTTTTATAAAATGTTGATAGATATTTATTTTTCTTATAATTTAATTTTTTCAATTCATTTCTAGCTTTAATATATGATAACTTATCGCTAGACTTTACCGAACTTGCAATCATTTGGAGTAAATCCTCAATCATTTTAAAAGAAAAATATTCTTTATACTCGCTATTTCTATCTCTTAATATTTTATTATTAAGCATCGACTTATAATTGTTACTCGCATTGGGTGTCGTACTTAAGGATCCTTCTCTAGATCTATAAATATACATCTTTTCTGGTATTGTAGAAATATGATTTGCTCCCATCATCAATTCAAAGTATATACCTTCACCCACACCAGATAAAAATCTAAAATTTAACTTATCAATAAGTTTTTTTGAAACAATTCTTGCAGTTGGTTGAGTATTTCTATAAACATTTTCTAACGTAGCTTTTCCATCTATATATTTATACCAAACTGATTTTTGACGTCCATCTGACGATAAAGTTCCTGTATCACATAAAACTATATCTGAATTTGTTTTGTTTGCATGTGTATACATTTTTTCAAACATATAATTTTTAATTAAATCATCAGAATCAATAAATGTAATAAATTCCCCTACAGCACAATCTATACCTTTATTTCTAGCTTCGCCGACACCAACATTTGTTTTCAAATCCACTACTTTAATGCGACCATCGTTACGTGCATAACTATTTACAATATTCAAAGAATTATCTGTAGAACCATCGTTAACTAATATTAGTTCAAAATCACCTAAAGTTTGATTAAGTATCGACTCTATGCACTCACCTAAATATAATTCTGTATTATAAACAGGAATTATTGCTGATATTTTTGTCATTTCTCCTCCATAATCTATTATAGTTAATGATAAACATTTTAAACGACATAAATAAATTTATATCTTTTTTTCATTAAATATTAATACAAAATATTATTAATTATATATGCTTTATTGATTATTGTATCATCTTTATCTTTTATCAGTCAACTAAAAAACATCATTATACTGATAATGATGTTTTTTAGTTGTATTTTTTTTTTTTTTTTAAAACATGCAATTTTTATTATACATTAGCGATATAGATAAGAGTTGTTTGTGATATGGTTAATTTTAAAATTAATTCTATATACTACAATTTCTTCTTCGCCAAAGACAAATCAACATGGCAATACCCTGTTGGATTCTTCACTAAATATTTTTGATGGTATTCTTCTGCATCAATATAATTATTTACTAATTCTATCTCTACTGCAATTTTTTCGCTAAATTGTTTTTGTAATTCTGAAATAAAGTCTTCTACTTCATTTTTTGTATTTTCATCTAAATAATATATACCTGTTCTATATTGTCTTCCCTCGTCTTCACCCTGTTTGTTTATACTTATAGGGTCTATTATTCTAAAATAATGTCTTAAAATTTCGTTTAAAGATATAACATCTTCATTATATACTAAATGAATAACTTCTGCATGATCAGTTTCTTTTATCTTTTGATAGGTTGTTTCTTTTGTCTTTCCGTTACTGTATCCAACTTTAGTAGAAATAACACCTTCTAGTTGTTGAAAATAACCTTCTACCCCCCAAAAACAACCTCCTGCCAAATAAATTTCTTTTTTCATAATATCAACTTCTCCT
>CAMEOL010000115.1 GCA_945929765.1 uncultured Gemella sp. | reverse complement strand
CTCCTTTTTTGTTTTGGTCGTATATTACAATTATAGCATGAGATGATTATTTTTTATATTAAAAAAAGAGATGCCTTTTGCATCTCTTTTTTCGTTGATTTTACTTTTGGGTCAGCCCCTTTTTATTATGTATAGTACAATATAGTAAATTAATTTTTTAGGAGAAAGTAATGAAAGATTATAAATATTATGTAGAAAAATTAAAATTAATTTCTCACCCAGAAGGAGGATATTATAGAGAAACATATTTAGCAGATGAAACGATAATTTTAGAAGATGGTAGAGTAAGGAATTTAGCTTCAAATATTTTATTTTTACTAACAGCAAGTAATCCATCGAATTTTCATAGACTAAAATCTGATGAAATATGGTTTTATCATGCAGGTCATTCATTAACTGTTCATATGTTACACCCAAATGGAGATTACGAAAAGGTAAATTTAGGATTAGGAGAAGATGAAGTTGTTCAATATACAGTTCCGAAAGGTGTAATTTTTGGTTCTACTGTGAATAGTAATAATGCTGATGACTTCTCATTAGTAGGTTGTGTAGTAACTCCAGCTTTTGACTTTGAAGATTTCGAATTATTCACTCGTTCGGAGCTGTTAAATAAGTATCCAAAACATAGAGAAATTGTAGAAAAATTGACGCTAGAAAAATAAAATAATATTTACGAAAAAATATTTTAGTTTAATATTTTTTGGTGATAGCTATTATAATAAGGGCATAAAAAAATATATAAGATAATAATTCAGTACCAAAGTTTTTTTGAAATAATTATTAAAATTTATTGATTGAAAAAGAAAATTTAAAAGTGTATAATATATATAACTTGAATTTCCGGGAAATAATTACCGGAAATAATTTTTATTCAAGTCACATTAAGAGGATATTTTCATGAAAGTTGTTTATTTTTCATTAACAGGGAATTGTCAAAAGTTTTTGAATTTTTGTAAATTAGAAGAAGGTGTAGTGGTATCATTAAAAGAAGTGGACACTATTAATGAGCCGTACATATTAGTAACACCAACTATAGGGTTTGGAGAAGTTCCCCTTCTTGTAAAAAAATTTTTAGAAAAAAATAGTAACTATGCCTGTGGAGTAGTAGCTAGTGGAAATAGAAATTGGGGAGCGAATTTTGCGGTGGCAGCAGATGTTATTAGTCGTGATTACAATATCCCGATATTAATGAAATTTGAACTTTTAGGAAATATTAAAGATATAGAAACATTTAAAAAAATCTACGAGGAGAAGAAGAAAGATTATGACACAATATAAGCATATTGAGCTAAATAATGAAGTAACAAAAAGAGATGATACAGGGTTCTTTATGTTACATAAAGATATTGAAGCGATAGCGGAGTTTCAACGTGAAGTAGACGATAAAACAGTTAAATTTAGTTCAGAAATTAAACGTTTAAAATACCTTGTAGAAGAAAATTTCTACTATAATATATTTGATAAATATATAGAAGAAGAAATATTAGACTGCTTAAAATTAGCTAATGATTTTAAATTTGAATTTAAAAGCTATATGGCAGCAAGCAAGTTTTATAAAGATTATGCTTTAAAAACTAACGACAAAAAACAATATTTAGAAAATTATAATCAACACGTATTTATCGTCGGAATGTATTTAGCTGACGGAGATGTAGAATTAGCGAAAGAACTAATTGTGGCAATGCTTGAACAACGCGTTCAACCTGCAACACCTACATTTTTGAATGCGGGGAGAAGTCGTAGAGGAGAACTAGTATCTTGCTTCTTGTTAGAAGTAGCAGATTCGTTGAACTCAATTAACTATATTGATTCTACTGCTAAACAGCTATCAAAAATTGGTGGAGGAGTTGCTATTAATTTATCTAAACTTCGTGCGCGAGGAGAAAGCATAAAAGGAATAAAAGGAGTGGCAAAAGGGGTTATACCGGTTGCTAAATCTTTAGAACAAGGTTTTTCTTATGCTGATCAATTAGGTCAACGTCCAGGAGCAGGAGCGGTTTATTTAAATATTTTCCACTATGATGTCTTAGAATTTTTGGATACAAAAAAAGTTAATGCAGATGAGGAATTACGTTTACCTACAATTTCAACAGGTTTAATAGTACCATCATTATTCTTTGAATTAGCAAAACAAAACAAAGATTTCTATATGTTTGGTCCTCACTCAATATGGGAAGAATATGGTTTGGTGCTAGATGATATAAATATCGAAGAATATTATGATCAATTTGTAGCTAATGAAAATGTTATTAAGAGATCTTTTAGTGCCAGAGATATGCTTGGGCTAATTGCTTCTACACAATTACAATCAGGATATCCTTATTTAATGTTTAAAGATAATGCAAATAAAAATCATGCATTACAAGACATTGGTCAAGTAAAAATGAGTAATTTATGTACTGAAATTTTCCAATTACAAGAAACATCTATAATTAAGGATTATGGAGAAGGTGATATTATTAAACGTGATATCTCTTGTAACCTAGCATCATTAAATATAGTTAATGTAATGGAAAGTAAAAAAATAAAAGAATCTGTATATTCTGGTATGGATGCATTAACATTTGTTACAAATTCTACTAAAATAAAAAATGCTCCAGGGGTAGTTAAAGCTAATGATGAGTTCCATTCTGTAGGACTTGGAGCAATGAATTTACACGGATATTTAACAAAAAATCTTATTGCATACGAAAGTGAAGAAGCAAAAGATTTTGCCAATGTATTTTTCATGATGATGAATTTCTATACATTGGAACGTTCTATGCTAATAGCAAAAGAGCGTGGAGAGAAATTTAAAGATTTTGAGAAATCTGATTATTATAATGGTAGATACTTTGAAAAATATGTAACGAAAGATTATTTGCCTGTCACAGAGAAAGTTAAAGAATTGTTTGAAGGAATTTATATTCCGACAAAAGAAGATTGGGCCCACTTAAAAAACAAAGTAAGAGAACATGGAGTTTATCATGCATATCGAATGGCAATTGCTCCAACGCAAAGTATCTCCTATGTTCAAAATTCAACATCGAGTGTATTGCCAATTGTAGATAAGATAGAACGTCGTTCTTATGGAAATGCAGAAACGTTTTATCCTATGCCATATTTAAATGCGAGAACGCAATGGTATTATAAATCAGCCTTTACAATGGATCAAATGAAATTAATAGATTTAATGTCAGTTATTCAAGAACATATTGATCAAGGTATATCTGTAATATTATTCGTCAACTCAGATATTACTACTCGTGAATTAGCAAGATATTATATTTATGCACATCATAAAGGATTAAAATCTTTATACTACACTCGAAATAAATTACTTTCTGTAGAAGAGTGTACATCTTGTGCGATATAGAAAGGATTAGTAAATGAAAGCAGTAAACTGGAATAAACAAGACGACTTGACGTTTATGTATTGGCGTCAGAATATTGCTCAATTTTGGGTAGATACAGAATTTAAAGTTTCAAAAGATATAAAAAGTTGGAATGAAGATTTAAATGATTTAGAGAGAGATACGTACAAAAAGGTTCTGGCAGGATTGACAGGTTTAGATACTCAACAAGGAGATGTTGGTATGCCACTTGTATCTCTTCATACAGAAGATATGCGTAAACAAGCAGTTTATAGCTTTATGGGGATGATGGAACAAATTCATGCCAAAAGTTATTCTACTATATTTACATCTTTAATTCCTAGTCAAGAAACAGACTATTTGTTAGATGTCTGGGTACAAGAAAATGTAGAATTACAATATAAAGCAAAAAAAATAGAAGATTACTATAAGAAATTGTTTAAACCTGAAGTAGAAAAATATGATTTATACATGGCTAGAGTTGCTTCGGTATTTCTAGAAAGTTACTTGTTCTATAGTGGATTCTTTTATCCTTTATATTTAGCAGGGCAAGGGAAGTTAACTACTTCTGGAGAAATTATTAGAAAAATATTGTTAGATGAAACTATTCACGGAAGCTTTACTGGATTTGATGCGCAAGAAATGTTCAAAACTTTAACAGAAGAAGAGCAACAACGTGCAGAAAAA
>CAMEOL010000114.1 GCA_945929765.1 uncultured Gemella sp. | reverse complement strand
TCAGCTATAGAAACTACAAGAGAAGTTTCAGAGCTTTTAGAAAAAAATAATATGCTTAATAATGAACTATCTGCAAACCATAAATTTTTCATATCTGAGCACAGTGATGAATTTAAAAAAACTGCGAATAAGTGGCTCGGAATAAATATAGACTTGGAGATAGTATAGTTGTATAAAATTAAGGAGAAAATATGAAAAAAGAATTAGTATTAGCTAGTAATAATAAACATAAATTAGCAGAAGTGCAGCAAATTTTAAAGGGGCATCATATATTATCTCTTGCTGACGTTTCGTTTTTTGGAGAAATATTAGAAGATGAAAATACATTCGAAGGTAATTCTCTTAAAAAGGCAAGGATCGTAGCAGAATACTGTGGTAAAGATACTATTGCTGATGATAGTGGATTATGTATAGTAGATTTGAATAACGAGCCAGGAGTGTTTTCTGCTAGATATTCAAAAGAAGGAACAGATGATGCTAATATAAACAAAGTATTAGAGAAATTAGCGGGTAAAACTTCAGAAGCTAAATTTGTATCGGTCATAAGTTTGGTGAAAAAAAACGGTAAGGAAATATCTTTTAGAGGAGAATGTTCTGGAAGAATATTAACAGAAAAAAGGGGAAGCAATGGTTTTGGTTATGATCCTATATTTTTTGTAGAAGAATATAAAAAAACATTTGCGGAATTATCTTCTGAAGAAAAAAATAACATTAGTCACAGAAAAGCAGCGTTAACTAAACTAGTAGATTATTTAGCAACTGAGGAGTAATTTTATGAAAACTTACATAAATAGAGAAACTTGTATTGCATGTGGAAATTGTTATGCTATCTGTCCAGATATTTATGATTGTGATGAAGATGGAATTGCATATTGCAAATTAGATAATAATAAATTTACAAAAGAAGTTCCTGTAGAGTTTGAAGGGCAAGTTATAGATAGTTATGAATGTTGTCCTACAGAATCAGTAGTAGTCGCTAAATAGTAGAAAGGAGGATAAATTGGGAAAGAAAAAAGTTAATAAAAAACCATCGAAAAAAACCGTTAGTATAAAGAAAACTAATACTAAACCTAATGGAAGTAAATTAAGTAAAGAAGTTCAAAGTTTATTAACATTATCAATATTATTTATTTTATCAATAATATCCTTGTTACGTATGGGACTTATTGGAGAAGTATTGGATAATTTAAATAAATATATTTTCGGTAGTTTCGGTTACATAATATATATTATGTTATTGATTGTTCCAGTATTTGTTATCTTTAAAAAGAAAGTAGAAAATATAGGGATACTGTCTTTATTTTTTACAATGTTGATACTTATATTTGAAATGATTTTTTTCAAAAGTGAGGCTTATACTATCTTTAGTTATTCGTTTGTAAGTGATAATAACAGTTCATTTCTTGGGGGAGGGATAATTTCTCGTTATATAGTTCAGTTTTTAGTATACTTGCTTTCGTATTATGGCTCTCTAATTATAATAATATCGTTTGCTATTGTTATAGTATTAATTTTTATTAATAAAAATTATCCAGGGAAAATAAATTTATTATTATTTAAAATAAAAAAAATTATTTATTCTGAAGATGATAGTTCTAGTCTGAATAAAAAAATTAATAATTCTAATGAAGTTATAAAAGAGAATAAATTAATTGAAGAAAACACAACCGAACAATATTATAATGATTTAAAAGAACAAGATTTAATAGTCGATATGAACAGCTTTGAAAAAAGTAATAACAATTATGAAGAAAAACTAGAAAGAAATAGGAATAGAGCTGCAAATATAGAAAATAATAAAATAGAAAAAAGTGAAGAACATGATTATTCTCAAGAAACTGTAAATTATGACAATTATCTTTTACCACCATTAACATTGTTAAAAGATCCGGTAGAAAACAAAAAAATATCAAAAGAAGATATTGTAAATAAATCTAAAATACTACAAAGTACATTCCAAAATTTTGGTATCGAGGTTAAAATAGTAAAAGCTATTGTAGGACCTTCTATAACTCAATTTCAAATTTTACCTACACCTGGAACAAAGGTAAGCAAAATAGTAAACCTTAGTAGTGATATTGCTTTAAATTTAGCAGCAAAAGATATAAGGATAGAAGCACCTATACCTGGAAAATCTTTAATAGGTATAGAAATTCCAAATAGCGTGAATCAATTAGTAACTATGAAAGAAGTTTTTGTTAATGATAAAGATGATTCACCATTATCAGTAGCGTTAGGGAAGGATGTTTCCGGTGAGTCTATTTTTGCAAGACTGGATAAAATGCCGCATTTATTAGTTGCTGGTTCTACAGGAAGTGGTAAATCTGTTTGTGTAAATACTATTATTACGAGTCTTTTAATGAAAAATAAGCCGGATAAAGTAAAATTAATAATGATAGATCCGAAGATGGTAGAATTATCTATTTATGATGGAATACCACATTTATTAACACCTGTTGTTACGAATCCAACAAAAGCTGCAGATGTTTTACACAAAGTAGTGTTAGAGATGGAAAAAAGATACAGAGAATTTTCTATAGCTAGAGTAAAAAACATAGAAGGATATAATAAAATAGCTAAAGAAGATCCGGATTATAAAGAATTACCGTATATTATTGTAATAATAGATGAATTAGCTGATCTTATGATGGTTGCATCTAAAGAAGTAGAGGAGTCTATTGCTCGTATATCTCAAATGGCTCGTGCAGCAGGTATTCACTTAATAATTGCTACACAACGCCCATCAGTTGATGTTATTACGGGTGTTATAAAAACTAATATCCCATCAAGGATTGCTTTTGCAGTTAGTTCGAGTGTGGATTCAAGAACGATAATAGACAAAACAGGAGCCGAAGCATTGCTTGGTAAAGGAGATATGCTTTTCCAATCTGCAGAATCTAGTAAACCTGTACGTCTTCAAGGAGCTTTCTTATCCGATCAAGAGGTAGAGAACATAGTTGACTTTATAAAAGGGCAATCAGATACGGAATATGACCCAAATATGTTACCTTCGGAAAATTTATCAAGAGATGGTTCGAATAGTGATAGTGATGTAGATCCGTTGTATAGAGAAGTACTGTTATTTATTGCTAAAACTCAAAAAGCCTCTGCTTCATTACTACAAAGACGATTTAAAATAGGCTACAATAGAGCAGCAAGAATAATAGAAATGTTAGAAGATGATGGCTATATAAGTGCTCAAGATGGAAGTAAACCAAGGAAAGTATTTTTAGAGCCTGAATACGCAGAAAATAATGAGTAAATTATTATATTTTATATTGTTACAAATTTTTATTTGTGGTATAATCTATGTAGCTGAAAGAGCTTAAAACTGATTTTAAAGGTAAATTAAGTAAAGGTATGCAAAAAAATTTATTATATTAATTGTACATTTATATCAGTTTATTCTTTATTAATAAACTTGTGTGAGGAATTAAATTTATGAATATGAATTTACCTAATAAAATAACGTTGTTTAGAATATTGTTAATTCCTATTTTTGTTTATCTTTTATTAATGCCTATAGAAGGATCAATGACAATTATTTATGGGAAAACTATTTCCTACAATATCTTTTTAGCAGCCATAGTTTTTATTGTTGCTTCAGTAACTGATTTTATTGATGGACATATAGCTAGAAAATATAATTTAATAACAAATATGGGAAAGTTTCTAGATCCATTGGCCGATAAGTTATTAGTTGGAAGTGCCTTTATTGTAATGGTAGAACTTAATTTAATACCTAGTTGGATGGTAGTTTGTGTCATTGCTAGAGAATTTGCGGTTACTGGTCTTAGAATGTTGGCTGTAGAGCAAGGTGAAGTTATTGCAGCAGGATTGCTAGGTAAATTAAAAACTATAACACAATTAATGGCAATTATATTAATATTACTAGGAAATCCAATATTCGAGTATATAAATTTTAAGTTTGATATTATTATTTTATGGATTTCTGTAATTTTGACAATTGCATCAGGTTTGGAATATTTTAAAAATTCTCTACACGTATTCAAATAGAAAAATATAGTATTTTAAAATGAATAGATAACAATAA
>CAMEOL010000113.1 GCA_945929765.1 uncultured Gemella sp. | reverse complement strand
TTAAATCTTTATAGTTCAACTTAGGTTGATTGCTTATATATACATCAATATCATGTTTGATCTCGATAAGTTCACTAATTACATTGTAATTTTTATCTATCATCGCTTCGTCTTCAGCATAAATTTGATATCTATTTTTTATCTCCACGATATTATTATATAATGCTTCATTTAATTTATCTTGAACTGATAGCTTCTTACTTATTTCAGAATAGTTTTGTTCAACATATTTTTTATAATCTAATTCTTTCTTTAGATTGTTAGAAACTTCATCAATAACATCATAAATACCGTCTAAAATAGATTCTATTAAATCTATATCTCCTGATTTAACCTTTTCACGTGCATCATTTAATTGCCACACACAATTTTCTATTTTTGATGATATTTCCAAATGAGAAAGTTTAAACCCTTTTTTCTCCATTTCTTCTACTTTAAGTCTTAAAGTTTGAATTTGTGAAGGTGTAGTCTTTTCTATCTCTTTTAATATTTCTGGTAAAATATTCATTCTTTCTTTTAAATCAATAACTTTAACATTAATATCACTAATACTTTCTTGAGCTTCTATATATTTTCCACTTGATGTTAAGTTTTTAAATTCATCTAATTTTGGCGCAAGATTCTTTATCTCTTGCTCAAAACTTTCCGCTGCTCCTCCATATTGATGACGTTTCGCTAAAAGCTCTCTATTTAATTCTTTGTATTCTTTTACTATTTCCTCATATTTCTCTTTATTTTGAGGTTCTATTTCTGACAATTGCTTCATTTCTCTTCTTATCGTAGCTATTTTTTCTTTTATACTAGCAATTGTCTCTCCTGTATTGAAGATAACTTCGTCTGCTTTTTTGAAATTAAACTTATCTATATAAGTTTCAGCCTGATATAATTCTTTATCTAGTTCATCAATATCAATACTTTGAATTTCATACCATGCACTTTCCCAGTCTTCATACCAATTTTGTGCTTTCCCTGAAATATTTAGTGTTTTTATTTGTTTTAATTCATCAGAGAGAGTTTCTCTTTCTAATTCATCTTTAATTTCAAGTAATGGTAATAGTTCTTGCTTCTTCTTATTTCTAAGCATAAATAAATATAATATTCCTATTACGAATATTATAAAGACTAATGCGTAAAAATATACCATATGACTACCTCCTGGACATTATCTTATTTTCGTAAATTTTATATATAATAAAAATCAATACATATATACAAAATTATAACACTTTTAACTGTAAAAACAAAGTGTTTTAATATAATTATACAAACATTTATTTATATTCCATAAATTTCTATAGTTTATTGTAATTTTTCAATAAGTTTATCTACTACATTATTGTTATAATAAACTCTTTTTAAATATAATCCCGATGCATCTGCACGTTTCCCTGCGAATACTCTATTTTTTTTATCAATTATTTCTTTAATTTTTTCTTTATCATATTTTCCATTTGCTACTTCGATTATTGTTCCAATAATAATTCGAACCATATTGTATAAAAACCCATCACCCGTTATTTCAAAAACAACTAAATTGTCCTCTTTTTTTATAGTAAAATTAGTTATTGTTCTTACTTTATCTTCTACACTACTATTTTTTGAACAAAACGAACTAAAATCATGTGTTCCTAAAAAATATTCTAAACACTCTTCCGCTCTATTATAATCAAATGAAAATGGATAATGTCCCACATAATTTACTAAAAAAGGATCGACATATTCTCCTAAATACAATTTATACTCGTAAGTTTTCGCAACACTATCAAATCTTACATGAAAATCTTCATTTACTATAGTTGCACCTATTATTCTAATATCTTTTGGTAATGTTGCATTTACAGCCTTTTTCCATGATTCTCCTGATAAATTTAAATTTGTATCAAAATGAATTGGTTGGCTATATGCGTGAACTCCACTGTCAGTTCTTCCACTCATATGTATCCTAACATGCTCGCCCTTATGTATTTTTTTTAAACTTCTCTCTATTTCTTCTTGAATAGTTGGTTTGTCCGGTTGAACTTGAAATCCATTATAAAATGTACCATCATACTTACATATTAAAACTACTCTCAATTTGAAACTCCTTATCTTTTTATTACATTAATTATACACTATATTCTTGTAAAAATCTTAAATATTATTTAACGACTATATAGTTCGTTTATCAATCGCTTTTATTTTTTATATAACTAGATTATAAAAAATAAAAAATAGTTTACAAGTTATTTATATAGCCATTCTTGAAAAAAGTTCGTGAAATTGTTATAATTATTTTGTAATAACATAAGAAAGGAACTATTATATGAAAAACAAATTAAAAGTTTTACCTTTTGCTGTACTAAGCACTGGTATCGTATCAATTTATGGATACGGAGAAATTAACGAAACTCATGCGAAAGAAAACGAAGTAGCTGTCCAAATACTAGGGATTAATGACCTTCACGGACAAATAGAAGGTACCGGTTCTGTTTATGAATACGGACAGAGAGCAAAAGAAAAAGCTGGTTCTGCTCCACTATTAGCTACATACTTAGACAAAGCTGAGGCTGAATTCAAAGCAGAAAAAGCTGAAGATGCTGTTTCTACTAGAATACAAGCAGGAGATATGGTAGGAGCCTCACCTGCTGTCTCAGGTCTTTTGCAAGATGAGCCTACAATTAAAGCATTAAATGAAATGAAATTTGAAGTTGGTACACTTGGAAATCACGAATTTGATGAAGGACTGGAAGAATATAACCGTATCATCACTGGAGAAGCACCGAAACCTGGAGAATTCAATTCTGCTGTAGAAACTTATAATAGAGAAAAATCTAATATGGAAATAATTATTGCCAACGTAGTAGAAAAAGGTACTGATAAAGTTCCTTTTAATTGGCAACCTTACACTATTAAAGAGTATACTGATTCAGAAAGTGAAGTTGCTAAAATAGGATATATCGGGGTCGTTACAGAAGAAATACCTACTCTTGTTTTGAAAAAACATTGGGAAAATTACGACATATTAGATCCAGCTACTACTATTAATAAATATGCAAAATTACTTAGAGAACAAGGTGTTAATGCTATTGTTGTCTTAGCTCATGCTTCTGCTACTACTCCTAGTGATAATGCTACTGAAGTAGGCGGAGAAGTAAAAAATATTATAGACAAACTAGATGCAGATTCTAGTGTTGATATTATTTTTGCAGGTCATAACCACGTAATAGCCAACGGTACATATAAAGGGATCCGTGTTGTCGAAGGAGCTGCTCAAGGAAAAGCAGTTGCTAACGTTGTTGGAATTTATGACACTACTACTAAAGATTTCAAAGAAGTATCCGCAAAAGTAACACCTACTTTAGAAAAAATAGATGGAGTTGCTGTAGAAAAAAATCCAACACTTGTTAAATTAGCTGATGATGCTAATAACGCTATAAAAGAGATAGTTAGTGCTAAAGTTGCTAACGCTACAGAAACTATAACTAGAACAACAGAAGCACAAAAAGATGCTGGTGCTAATACAGAATCACCTATAGGTAATGTAATAACAGACGGACAACTTTGGGCTGCTAAACAAGCAGGATACGATGCAAGTTTTGCTATTACTAATAACGGTGGTATTAGAGCAGACTTAGAAGTTGTTGATGGCGTTGTTACATGGGGAGCAGCTCAAAAGGTTCAACCATTCGGAAACGTTATGCAAGTTATATCTATTAGCGGAAAAGATCTAATAGCTACATTAAACTCTCAATACAATGCTAGCGAAAAATATTTCCTACAAATGTCAGGTATTAAATATACATATAAAAAAGCTCCTGAGGGAACAGTAGACGAAAAAGGAAACCCTATTAATTGGGTTGTTGACCAAGCATGGATAGTTAAAGAAGATGGTACTGCTGAACTAATTAAAGAAGATACAAACTATATAGGGGTAATTAACGACTTCCTTTATGGTGGTGGTGACGACTTCCCAGAACTAAAAGGTCAAAAATTACTAGGGGCACTTGATCCAGATACTGAAATATTCGTTAATTATCTAAAACATCTTGGAAACATAAAAACTCCAAACCTTGATAGAAAACTGCTAGTTGT
>CAMEOL010000112.1 GCA_945929765.1 uncultured Gemella sp. | reverse complement strand
TAGAAAATTCTGGAATTAACGCTACGTTTACGGAAACATGACCTGCTGTACCGCCTCCAGTAAATAATATTTTTTTCACAGTTAGTCCTCTTTCAATTTCATCTCTAATTTTTCAGCAACTACTTTAGGAACTAATTTCGTTAAGTCTGCTCCAAATCCAGAAACACCTCTAACTATGCTCGAACTAACAAAAGAATATTTTGTATTAGTCATCATATAGAAAGTTTCTATATTCTCATCTAACGTTTTATTCATTGCTGTTAGCTGCATTTCGTATTCAAAATCTGATACAGCTCTTAATCCTCTCACTATAATATTAGAATTGACCTTTTTAGCATAATTTACTAATAGCCCTGAAAAACTATCTACTACTATATTATTAGCTTCGTCTAATTCTGCAATAGATCTTTCTATCATTTCTACTCTTTCTTCTAATGTGAAAAAGTATTTTTTATCAGGATTTACTAATATTGCAACAATAATTTTGTCAAAAATTTTGCTGCTTCTTTCTATTATATCCATATGACCTTTCGTAATTGGATCAAAACTTCCTGGTATTATTGCTATTTTTTTTGTCACTTTAGATCTCCCTGTATTCAAATATGGTGATATTTATAGCTCCGTAATTTCGTTCTTTGTAAATATTTAAATTACTGTTTTTGGAAGTTACAGTTTCTTCTTTTTCATATTCACAAACTATTAAACAATTATCGCTTAATAAATTTAAATTAATTAAGTGCTCTAATGCTTTATCTATTAACCCTTTTTTATATGGTGGATCTAAAAAAATCAAATCAAATTTTTCTTCTTTTTTAGCTAATATTTTTAGAGCACGCAAATAATCATTTCTATAGATACTATAGTTGTTTTGGGGAATTTTACATTTTTCTACGTTGCTATAAATAACTTTTATTGCTTCATTACTTCCATCTATAAATGTAGTATGTAAGGCACCTCTACTTAAAGCTTCGATGCCTAAACCACCACTTCCACCAAATAAATCAAGCACTTTACAGTCATCGCAATAAATCATATTGAATAAATTTTCTTTTACTTTATCTGTAGTTGGTCTTGTAGTCATTCCTTCAAGACTATTTAATTTTATTGATTTATATTTTCCAGAAATTACTCTCAAATTGCACCTCTAGTATTCCTCTGGTAGTGAAAAATTTTTATCAACTCTAGAAAAATCTAATGATAGATCTACTAATTCTGATTTTATTACTTTTTTTACAAACTTTTTTGTTTCTAACTCTGAAACAATATTGTTTAATTTATTTTCATCTACATATAAATATATATATCGATTTTTTTTTGAATAGGATATTACATTCCCGTACTTCTCTAATTTATTAATATCGCGAACATGTTTAAAGTATACATATATTCCACGACGTTTTTTCGAAAACAACTCCATATTTATTCACCTATAGAACTGCAGTTGCGTCAACTCTTCCTTTATCGTCAATATTTGTTACTTTAACTTTTATTGTATCGCCAATTTTAACAACACTTTCCACTTTTTCGATTCTCTCTTTTGCAAGTTTCGATATGTGGACTAATGCATCTGTTCCTGGGAATAATTCTACAAAAGCACCGAATTTTTCAATTCTTCTAACTGTTGCAAGGTAAATTTCTCCTACTTCTGCTTCTCTAGTAATATTTTCGATTATTTCTATAGCTTTATTTATTCCCTCTACATCCGCTGACGAAATGAAGACATCACCATTTTGTTCAATATCAATCTTAACTCCTGTTTTTTCGATTATTTCATTAATAACCTTTCCTCCAGAACCGATAACATCTTTTATTTTCTCTGGTTTTATTTTTATAATTTTAATTTTTGGTGCATATTCCGCAACTTCTTTTCGTGGTTCAGAAATTATCGAATTCATATGATTTAATATTTCTAGTCTTCCTACGCGTGCTTGTTCTAATGATTCTTTAAGGATTTGTTCACTTAAACCATCAATTTTTATATCCATTTGCAGTGCTGTTATACCTTTTTCTGTCCCTGCAACTTTGAAGTCCATATCTCCTAAATGATCTTCCATTCCTTGAATATCAGTTAGTATTGTGTAATTTTCATCTTTTTTAACAAGTCCCATTGCTATACCCGCAACTTGTGCTTTTATCGGAACTCCAGCCGCCATTAAAGCCATAGATCCTGAACATATTGTTGCCTGTGAACTTGAACCGTTTGATTCTAGTATTTCTGATACTACACGAATTGTATAAGGAAACTCTTCTTTCGAAGGAATTACTTGTTCTAATGCACGTTCTCCCAAAGCTCCGTGCCCTATTTCACGACGACCTGGTGCACGCATAAATCCTACTTCTCCTACAGAAAAAGCTGGGAAATTGTAGTGTAACATAAATCTTTTGTTTTCTTCTTGCGTTAAATCATCTATTATTTGTTCGTCCGAAATATTTCCTAATGTCACTACTCCTAAAGACTGTGTTTGCCCTCTAGTAAATAAGGCTGATCCGTGTGTTCTAGGTAAAATGTCTATTCTTGATGCTAGTGGTCTTATTTCTGTTAACTTACGACCATCAGGACGTATTTTGTCTTCTGTTATTTCTCTTCTCACTTCATCTTTTATTATTTTATCTAAAGAACTTTTTACTTCTTTTATTGTTTTTTCTTCATCTTCTAATTCTAGAGATTCATAATATTCTATTACTTCTTGTTTTACTTTTGATATTTCTTCATCTCTTAACTGTTTGTCTTTTACTGAAATTGCTGTTTTCATTTTTTCTAAAGATCTATTATATACGTCTGCATATATATCTTCATCAAGAACTTTTAAAACAACTTCCATTTTTTCTTGTCCTATTTCATCAACAATTTTTTGTTGGAAATCTATTAATCTTTTTATTTCTTCATGACCGAACATAATGGCATTTAACATTACTTCCTCTGAAACTTCTTTCGACCCAGCCTCAACCATGTTAATTGCATCTTTTGTTCCAGCTACTTTCAAATCTATTAATGACTCTGCTAAAGTTTCTACGTTTGGATTTATTACATACTCTTCGTTTACATATCCAACTGTAACTCCTGCTATTGGCCCTTTGAATGGAATATTCGAAATAGACAATGCTAACGAACTTCCTAACATCGCCGCCATTACTGGATCACAATCATATTCTACAGAAAGTACTGTAGAAATAACTTGAACTTCATTCCTAAAACCATCTTCAAACAATGGTCTAATTGGTCTATCTATTAATCGTGCTGCTAAAGTTGCTTCTGTCCCTGCACGTCCTTCACGTCTTAAAAATCCTCCGGGAATTTTACCGACCGCATACATTTTTTCTTCATAGTTAACAGTTAACGGAAAAAAATCTACATCTTTTGCTTCTTTTGAAGCTACGGCAGTAGTTAATACTACAGTATCTCCGTATTTAACTACAACAGCTGCATTGGCCTGACGTGCCATCTCACCTATCTCTACTACTAATTCTTTTCCAGCCCAAACTGTGCTGTATATTTTTTTATCTTGAAACATTATAATTACCTTCCAAATATTAATTTAATCTATTTATTACATAAAGATACTAGTATATTATAATATATATATAGTTAAAATACAATAAAATATGGATTATTGCCTTTATTATTAAGTTATTATTTTTGCTTTTAAATAATATAATCAAAAATTCTTTATATTAATTATACCTTGTATGTTCTAAAAAATTGTCTTTTCTTATATTTATCTTAATTTTGTATATTTCCGTTAAATTATTACTATTAATTTAGTAAAAAATCTGAAAATACATCATTACCATAGAATAGACCTTTATGAGTTAATTTTAAAATATCATCTTCTAACAAAAGGTATCCATCTTTTATATTTTTTTCAATACTTTCTTTATATAATTCTCTACTGTTTATATTAAATCTTTTATCTACTTCTTTTAGATTAATACCTTCTAAAATTCTTAGCCCTAAGAAAAATTGTTCTTCTATTTGTTCTTTCTTCGTTATTAAATTTTCTTCTCTACGAGCATTATTATTTTTTTGCATACTATCAATGTAGAATTTTACAGGCCCATGATTAGAATATCT
>CAMEOL010000111.1 GCA_945929765.1 uncultured Gemella sp. | reverse complement strand
TTTATTTTATACTAAACGGAGGTTTTTTCATACACAAATCTTTTTACAGACTCTTCCTTTTTTATTAATTGAACACAAGCAATGTTAGCTAATATTTTAATGATGTCCACAATCACAATCATCTGAATGATGGTGATCGTGTTCGTGATAAAAACTACCAAGATGATCTACGACGTTATGCCCTGAATTTTCTAATTCAAGCTCCGTTAGATAATCTCTTATTACCGTATCTCCCGTATATTCATAAGCAATTTGCAGTAAATCATAATAATTGTATTCTGTTTTTAATACTAAATGATGTTGTTTAATTTCATCTACTACATAATCGATATATTCTTCTTCCTCTATTAAAGCAGATAAAGATAAGTATAATAAAGAAGAATCTTCTTTTATTAGATCATGTTCGCTATAAATATTATATATAGTTTCTGTTTCGTACAATGTTTTTAACGCATTAATAGCGATGTATAAACTGGAATTATCAATCCCCATATTTGTAAGTACATTTCTTACCATACTTCTTATTTTATCGTATTCTTGATTTACATTGTATAAGTGCGTAAGTTGTAAATATACGTTAGTTGATAAACCTTGGTACTCTACATACTTTTCTAAATATTTTATGGCTTCTTCTCCCATACTCAAAAATCCTAAGTGCATATAGGCATCAACATAATCTTTATCTAATTCTATAGTTTTTAACAATAAATCTTTCGACTTAGTAAGTTCATGCATTTGATTGTAAGCAAATGCTGCTGAAAAATATATATCTGCATCTTCAAAGTCATGGCCATAATTAACATAAAATACTACCGCTTCATCATACTGACCTAGAGATAATAAACTGTCCATAACCATTTTAAAAGAATTAACATTTGGATCTTTTTCGAATATTACTCTATTAATCAACAACGCCTCTTCTGTACGACCTTCTTCGAAATACACATTCGCTAATTCATGGTTAATAATATTATTAAGATCTTCATCATCAGACAATTCTATAGCTTGTTTAAGTTTATCTTCAGCTACATCATAAAGCATATCTTCTTTATAAATTATAGCTTCCATAAGTAATGTTTGGGCTGTTTTTTCTGAATTAAATAAAATTAATAATGCTTGATCACGCTCTCCTAAGTGCATTAGATTATCGACATAACTTATTGTTGCGGCTTCATCATTTGGATATTTTTTGTAAATTATTTCAGATAACTCTAAAGATTTTTCTAACATTCCATGTTCAAAAAATATACTACGAAAACTTTCTAATTGTTCTCTTTCTAGATTTTCTATATCTAGTTGTTCATATTCCTCTAAAAATTTATCAAATTCCATATTGTCTCCTTAATTCTCTCTATTCGATAATTTATTCAAAATATAAGTAAGTTCTGCTCGTATTGTTGGATTTAATATATTAAGACACTCAATAGCTTTATTCAAATATTTATCGCTCTTTTCTTTAACTATTCCCAATATCTCTTGATCATTTTTTATTTCAGTTATTAAAACCTGTTTTTGTTCAATTGTTAAATTTTTGTAATTTAGAAACTTACTACGATCTTTTTTTATTTTTAATAAAATTGGTAAAGTTACATTCCCATTTAATAAGTCTTGCCCTGTATCTTTACCTAACTTAGTATTGTCACTAACAAAGTCTAAATAGTCATCCATAATTTGATAACTCATTCCTAAATAATAACCAAAATTATAACTAGCAATTATTTCTTCATCGCTTTTATTAGCTACGATAGCTCCAGAAACGCAAGCAAATGCGATTAATATGGCAGTTTTTCTCTTTATCTTTTTTAAATAATCAATACTTCTAGAATCTATATTGTACAAATCTTTACTTTGTATCAATTCCCCATAACACAATTCTTTTAATGTCTTTGTTAAATAACTATGGAGCAATAGATTGTTTATTTTGGAAACTTCTTTTAAAATTCTAGCAAAAAGAAAATCTCCTATAAACAATGCTTTTTTGTTTCCATAAATATTATTTAGTGTTTGTCTTCCACGACGCTCTAGAGCCTTATCAATAATATCATCATGTATTAAAGTAGTAGTATGGATAACTTCTACTATAGCTGCTATATTAATAACATCTTCTTTATTTTTTGTATTAATTACATCACCACAAATTAAAGCAAGTTGCAGACGAACACCTTTTCCACCAGCAGTAAAATAATCTTTAACTATGTTATCTAACTGATAATCTCCACTTTCTATAATTTTTTGAATTTTTTGTTTTGTCGTAACTATATAATCGTTATATTTCATCAACATAATTATTCTCCACTAAATTTAGCAAATTACGAAAATCATTAGTTGATATTAATTTTTCGATTTGCAATTTATAATTATAGAAAAATCTTCCTAAGAAAAAATATTCTATTTTAGCTGTCATATTTAAATTATACGTACTAAATAAAAATCTAGGTAAAGATAAAGCTAACTCTATTATATTGTCTACATCATTACTATTTTTAGCTAACAAAATATAATTTTTCTCCATAACTTCTGTTAAATTATACAATATAGACAGATTATCCGATAATAACGCGTAATATTCAAAACTGTAGTAATCTCCTAATAATACATCTTCTGTAGAAATACCTTGTGGATCTGTTACATTTTTTAAATGTTTATCTAACGCAGAAATGGCATAAATAAAAGTACTAGCATATACTACGTCTTCTTTTTTTATTTCATTAAAATTAATATTACTTAATATATTTTCATAACCTAAGTTTGATATTAATTGTTCGTTATATTGTGTACTATAGTTAATCATGCCATACCTTTCAGAAAATTTATAATAATATAATTATAACATAAAAATTTGTAATTAGATAAGTAATAAGTATATGCAAAATAAATTTCTTGATTTTATAAATTATATATTTGTGTTATAATAATTTTAAGAAAATGGAGAAAGGGTTTAGAATGACAAAATTAAATAATTTTTATTTGGACATGCACGAACACTACATCGACGTTCCATATTATGGAAATTCACGTCGTATTAGAGTATTATTACCTAAAGACTACAACAAAGAAGAATGGGCTACATACCCTGTAATTTATATGCATGATGGGCAAAATGTATTTTATAGTAAAGAAGCCTTTTCGGGCCATTCTTGGAAATTAATCCCAACTATAAAAAATAATACACATTTACCTAAAGTTATAATCGTAGGAATAGATAACGCAGAAGAAAAAAGACTTGATGAATATGGTCCTTGGATTACAGATTCCGCAAAAACTCCTATGTTCGCCAATGCTGGTGGTGACGGTATGGAATATGGAGATTGGGTGGTAAATTACGTAAAACCTTTTATCGATAGTAATTATCGAACAAAACCTCAAAAAGAATATACTATACTTGCTGGTAGTTCGATGGGGGGGATAATTACTGCTTATATGGGCGCAGCTTATCCGAACGTTTTTGGAGTTCTTGGAGTCTTTTCTTTAGCTTCATGGTTTAGTGAGAGAGACTTCTTAAGATTTATTTCTCACCATAAACTAGCAGATAATACGAAAGTATATATTCAAGTAGGGACAAAAGAAGGCGATGATACTGATGCACACTTCTTAAACGATATGAACCAAGCATATATAGATTGTTCTCTTAATTATTATCAGTCATTAATTAAGAGTGGTTTACCGATGGAGAATATTTGGTTAAGAATATTAGCTAACGAACATCATCACGAAAAATATTGGGCAGATCACTTTTTAGAATTTTTAATTTTTAGTTTTGCTGATATGAATTTATAAAACTATTTATCCAAAAGTAAGAGCTAGTAGTCTATAATTAAAATTCAAAAGAAATATATTTTATTAATTATTTTTAATATAATTTAGTAGCTTTCAATTTTCTAAGAAAAAACTTCAAAATCAATAAAAAAGCCTCTACGTTAAATACGCTGGTTAAAATATAAAATTTCTTACTCAACAGCTAATCGTTGCATAAGAATGTTACAAACTGTTTTTAAAAACCACCGCATTTGATAGAGAAACAAAAAACTAAGCAATTGTCCAAATTACTTAGTTTTTTGGTTTAGTTAATACAATTTATT
>CAMEOL010000110.1 GCA_945929765.1 uncultured Gemella sp. | reverse complement strand
TGGTAATAATTTTATTTTTATTTATACAGTTATATTCTACTAAGTTTTAAGAATTATCTGTTAAAAGAAGTTCTTGGAAAATATTAATAAAAAGTATTGCGAAAATAATCAATAAATAGTATGAATAATAATGAGGTTTATACAAAAATAATGAACATATAGTTATGACTATACAAGTTTTCATATAGTTATTTATTGTGTGGTTATAAATAAAATAATTGTAAAAGAAGCACGCTAGTAAAAGATAAAGTATAGTTAAAAAATATAAATGAAAAAAACATAAAAAGAAGATAGGCGTATTAATAATTATATTATATTTTCTTTTATTTTCTGAATATAACTCTTTTATTGAAGATTTATTTAGATAATTAGACAAAGTTTTTAAATTCATAATTTTTCTCCTCCTATGAAAATTATAATATTTATCTTAAATAGTTTATCTTTATTAGAAAAAACTAATGTCAAAAGTATTTATTATATTTCTAAAATATAGAGCGACTTAAAGAAATAATTTTCTTAAGTCTCTCTAATTGTAAGTTATATTCCGAAAAATATTTTCTATAAAAATTTATACATCTAGATAGTTATGCAATTCCTATAATTTTATATTAAGAAATAGGCTGGTCTTCATAGTCATTTTTCGATAAACTATCTATTTTTGGGAGTGCCATTGTCATTAATAGCAACAAGATACTTGTAAGGAAAATTATTTCATTTTCATAAGGTGTATATCTAGCTAGTATCGCAATTAATAATGCAACAATAACTACACAGATAAATATGTATGCAGATTTCTGTTGTACCTTTTTTTGAATTAAAACGATTATAGCTTTAGTAGAAAATTGTATTATATAAAAAGTTAATGCCAAATAAGTATACTTAGTTATATTTGTTAATATTAGTAAATTTATAGGGAGTATTAGAGTTTCTAAAACTGTCATCAACATAGTTACTAGTTCTAGAATAACAAGTATACAGCATTGCCATTATCAACATAGTGATTATTGCTTCTTAGTAATCTAGCAGTACTTTCTGTTAATTTTGATAATACAAATTTCTCGTTTTTATATAATAATGATCGTAGTAGTGATACATTACATTCAAAATTTCTTACTAAACTATTAATAAAAAAGGTACTAAAGAATTTAATACAACTTTTCATAGTTATACCACCCCTTTGATAGTAATTGTATAAACAATATACGTATATTATGTTATCTACACCTTTATAGTAACATAAAAAAACAAATAAAACAAGGAAATTTCAAAATGAAAAACAGTAAGGTGTTATGAAAAACAGTGTCTTGTTTAAGTTTTTGTAAGGGGAATAAGGAACAGTGGAGATAAATATTAAAAAATCAAATAAAAAAACATGAAGAGTAATGAATATTTTTTAAAACAGCTTTGTTGGAGAACTGTGTTATAGGTAAAATAAAATAAGTTTAATATTTGTAGTAAAAAGAGAGTGTAATATGGTAATTATTTTTTGTATTTTTTATAAATATTACTATTACGAAAATAGAGCGACTGAAAGAAATAATTTCTTAAGGCGCTCTAATCGTATGTTATGTTTCATTAAACAATAAATTTATGTGTATAAATATTTATATGCGATAGGCATGTAATGTTTTTCGAAACTTTTAGTTATTTTTAGTATTTTTCTGGGAATAATAATTTTAAAACATCTTCTGTTAGACGGCGAGATTTTCCTTCTGCAGGGAAAATATGCATCATCATCATCGGATTAAAGTTTGCTTCTATAACACCATAGTTAGAGTTATTAGCAGGTATCGTTATATCTTCGATGATTAGATCGACACCACAAACTTTTGCAAACATAGTTTCGGTAATTTCTGCTGCCAATTTTTTGTACGAATCGTGTACTTCGTCTGTCATATCGATAGAGTCGCCACCAGTACTTATATTAGAGTTGGCACGTAAATAAGCAATTTCCCCATTTTGTAGTATCGTTTCAGGAGTGAAACCTTGTTCTTTTAATTGTAAAATTTCGATATCTCCAAGATTGATTTTCTTTAATGGAGAAGATAGTCCGTCTCCACGAAGAGAATTGTTATTTTTTTCTTCTACTAGCTGAGCTATAGTTTTTTTGCCATCACCGATAACGTTAGCAGGAACTCTTAGGAGAACTGCTTTAGTTTCGCCATCAAGGACAAAAAATCTATATTCTGTACCAGAAATAAATTCTTCGATCATAATTTCTTTATCTTCTTTTAATGCTAATTCAACAGCTTTCTCAAAATCTGTAATGTCTGTAGTTCCATTGGTGAATATAGTTATTCCGAGACCGTAGTTAGTACTTTTTGGTTTTATAACTATCGGTTTTCCGGCTATTTTAGGGAATGTTAGTAGTGCTTCTTTGACGCTTTTTACTTGAGTGCTTGTAGGTACTCTAAAATTAGCTTCTGCAAGTACTTTTTTTGTTACAACCTTATTTTCCATTATTAGTGGTGAAATATAACTGTCCAGTCTAGTCATATTACCATTTTTTACGTATTCTATATGGTCATTGTATGTAAGTTTTAGGAATTGATCTTGTTCGTCTAAAATTTCTACTCTAATACCTGAGGCAATTGCATCGCTTATCAATGCTTGGGTAGATAATTCCATTTTATTGTAAGCAGAAAGACTATAATACTTTTCTAATGCTTCAGCTTTGTATTTTTTAGCTAAATCAATACCTATTTGATTCATATTACCTGTTTTTTCGTATTCAGTCCACAGCTGTCCGCATATAGTTAGTTTAGGATTATCAAGTTGTGTTAATTTATTTTCGATGATTCGAATATCTTCGTCTAATAAATTGTTTTCACTAATCATTGTTTTTATATTGTTTAAAACTTTTTTTGCTTCGAGTATATGAAGCGGTTTAGCTAGTGGATGATCTAGTGCAGTTAATTCGCTGTATGATAATCCTTTTTCTACAGAAGTAGTAGGATCTTCTTCGTCCATAAGAATTAGATTCATTGCGAATAGGTGGATAAATCTAATATCGTCTTCTGTTATTCCATATTTTGCAAATGGATTTATATCAAAAAGTCTAAATTCTACATACTTTATTCCTTTTGTAGGTAAGTCTATAACCGAATTTGCCCCACGGAATCTAACGCTAGAATAAAATTCTTTTTCTGCTATGAGTTGTTTTGTATCTACGTAATGACGTATTTTATTTGCGTACTCTTCGATAGATGTGTACGGAACGATGATATGTTCTTCATTAACATATCCATATTTGCTAGTTCTCAAGCTACGTACTGCGTCAGAAGGTGGAGTCATGGTGCTGTAATATTCTTTAGGAGCTATAGGTGTTGCTCCTAATAAGTATACTAATATCCATTGATAGCGAATAAATTGACGAGCAAGTTTCATATATAGACTATTACGTACGGTTACTTCATCTTCGCTAGATATTTCCACTAATTTATCGATGAATTGCTGTGTAAATCCGAAGTTATAATGTATACCAGATACCATCTGTTTATATTTTCCATAGACATCTACTAAGTATTCTCGGTAAGCTACATCTTCTTTTTTGTCAAATTGAGCTACTCTAATATCTTTTTCGTTAGGGAGGATACTAGGGATACTTAATGGTAATATATATTCTTCTGTAGGAAGTTTGCGTAAAAGCACTTCGTGAACTGCACTAAGAACTCTGTAGACATCTTTTTCGTTTTTTTCGGGTGTAGTAATTAATTCTACTTGTGATTCTGCAAAGTCTGTTTGAATATATGGGTGATTTTGTCTATTTCCTATATTTTTTGGATGATCTGTAGTAGTTATAGAACCATCGGATAATATTCTTTGCCCTTCTTTCTCTAGTCCTATCGATGCTTCAGAAAAAATAGGGAATAAGTTATTGTCGCTAATTATTTTTTTAAAATTCATAATTTCATATTCTTTCTTTTATTCATTAATTTAATTTAGATACTTATATCGTATCACAATTTAAAGTTATTAAACAGAAAAATGATTTCCCATTCTATATATGTTGCATTAAAGTAAAAATATAGTAAATTTTATTAAATTGTGGTATTATCCCAAGTTTGACAGTTGAAAAAAGAAATAAGTCCCATAAACCTTTTTATATC
>CAMEOL010000109.1 GCA_945929765.1 uncultured Gemella sp. | reverse complement strand
TAAAAATTTTATGCGGTAGGTGATTTTTATCACCCACCGCATTTATTATACAGCCCATTACATTTGTCAGTCTTTTTTTGTTGCTAACTACTTTTATAAACGTGTAGTTAAATAAACAGCAATAATAAAAGCAAAATAAATTAAAAATGTCCCTACTGCACTAAAACGAGCAAAAGCTATTTTCCCTTCATTAGCGTAATGCTTGTAATTAGCAACAGACCCTGCACACATAATTAAAGTTAAAAATGCGTACAACATAATTTGTTGAATCACTGCCCTATCCTCCCTAATATTTGTAAACATTTTCTTTTAACAACTTATTCTATTATAACAAAATTATCGACGTTTTCAAGTGATAACTGAATAGTATTCATAATTTTTTCTTATTTCTAAATAAATATTAAAGTTAAATGTTTATTTTAAACAGCATTCGTATTATCTAATTAATAATTTTATCTTTTAAAATATATACTTAAACTTTGTAGTTTTCATCTTTTTTAGTAGCAAATTTAATTTTAATTATAGCTTGTTATATCATATTTAATGCTCTCTTAAAATAATTGTTGTTTTCTTTCAAGTCTATTTTTTCTTCATAAACTAATTCTGGTTCATCTGTGATTATACCATCTACATCGCTATGTAAATATTTAATAATTTGTTCTCTTTCGTTTATTGTCCATACAAAAACTTCTTTTCCTTGTTCTTTTGCTTGCTCCACCAAACTTGCTCTATAAGAAAAATCTTCTATGACGAAAAAGTCTGTTGTTGTCGATTTAAACTTCCCGTATTGTAAAGGTATGACCGTCCCTGTTACTATTTCTGGAGCTAAACTTTCTATATCTTCCATAACTTTTGTTTCTAACGACATTGCTTTATATTTATACTGAACACCTAAAGATCGCATTTTATCCACAAAGAGTTGAGGATAATCACTCGGTTCTGCTCCATGAGGCTTTAACTCTACTAACAATTTAATATTTAACTGCTCAGCTTTAGCTACAAATTCATCAAATGACGGTATTTTACTTCTGTAACCATCAGCTTCTATTTCTAGTCCTACAACTTCATCAAACGTCATATCTTGTACTCGTTTGTCTATTTTTGCTAATCTTTTTAGGTTGTAATCATGCATTACAACAAATTTATTATCTTTCGTCAAAAGTATATCAACTTCTACAAAATCTACATTAGCTTTAGCCGCCGCTTCTAATGATTCTAATGAATTTTCTACTCCTTTAGCGATATAACCTCTATGCCCAATTATCTTAACATTACTATTTAATTCCGCTGCATATAACGTTATTGAGTTAAACGCTACTCCTCCTACGGTTAAAAGAATTAAGAATGTTACTAACCATTTTGACTTTCTTTTTTCTTCATAATCATGATCTACTTCTTTTTTATTTTTAAAATCGATACCTACGGCATCTTTCTCTATAATTACTAATATCAAATTAGTTATTATAGCTATTTTCGAAAAAACTGCTGTTGAAAACAATAATACTTTCATAAAAGTATAAAACATAGTTTGAACAATCAAATTTTCTCCATTACTATCAAAAAAATAGAAAGACACACTGACAATTATTATAAATAAAGAAAATATTAAAAATAAAATAATACCGAAAATTAGCATCGATCCTGCTATTCTTACTTTATTTTCACGAGTTATAGCCCAACTTTTTTTTATGTTATACCAAATATTTTTTTCATTAATCATCGACAACGGCAAAACAAAAAATAAGCGTATATTTATATATATACAAACTAAAATTACCGACCAATATATACACATGCCGCTAGTTGATTTCATTAATTCTCCCGAAATAAACTTAGGAATATATAGTGATTCTGTTAAAATAGAACCCATCCCTAAATTTGCGAGTGGTATCATTAATATACAATACAATATGAAAAATATTAACTGCGGTCCTACCAATAAACGCCACTTTTTCAACGCATTTATTACAGTCTCTTTCAAAGAATAAAATCGCCCTATAGAATTACCATAAACGTTTAGTGTCAATATAGAAAATTCTAAAAATATTAATAATGCCATTATAAGTAAAAATATTATAATAAAAAATAAACCTAATGGATTGGTAAGTATGTCTACAAACGTGTCTTTAGTTAAATTAGCATGCCCTGTAACTAGCAATGCCCCTTTAAATATTGTAGACAATAAAAAAGACCCTACAAACACCATAAACACCTGTAATAAAGTTGCATTCGCTAAATAAGTATATTTATTGGCATAAATATTTTTCCAAACTTGTCTAAAAAGTTGCCAAGACGATAAAACCATCGCTCCTCCTATAAATTGAAATTCTGTTAACTTTATTATATCATTATTATATTGAGAATATATAGAGGTATGCAACAAAAATGCAATTTATATTCCTCTTAAGACTAAAATTTTCTTTTTATATATTCGTTAGTTATTAGGTATATATTATTATTTAATAACTTTAAATATTTATCATATTTATTTTTTACAAACTTTAGGAGATTTTATGAAGTTAAAATATTATTTATTTTTTATACTAAATATTTGTGTCGCTTTATCATACTATTTCAGCTCTTATCTTCCTATTCCAAAACAATATTTAAGTACAACTTTGTTGTGGTGGAATTTAGCGTTTGGCTTTTTCTTGGCTCTTATATTCTTAGGTCGTGAATTTTTATTTCAACTAAAATTATTCAGTATAAAATGGTTCGTTTTAGGCTTGTCTTTAACTACTTTTGTAGCATATTTTGGAAATTACTTATACGCTACTTACATTGCAAAACCGACTATTAACATATTTGCTAATACTATGACAATCAAAACCATTATTTTTGTATTACCAATTTTAGCTCTAGGAGAAGAATTATTATCACTAAACATTACGCAATCTCTTACCAAAATGGGATTGAATTTTTGGTTTAGTTCATTTATAGTTTCTATTTTGTTTGCTTTATGGCATATTAATTCCTTCGGTTTTGTTCCATTACAACTAATTGCAACTATCGCTCCTATTAGATTAGCTTTAAATTATATTTGGTATGAGTCTGGAAAGAGTATTCCTGTTACATGGGCTATCCATTACATTTTTAATATACTTGCATTTACTGTTTATTACTAAACTTTCATTTTGTTACGAGTTATTGCTTGCATATTAAAATAATTAGTAGTAAAATTAAACCATAATATTAATATTATCTTCGGGGTAAGGTGTAATTCCTAACCGGCGGTTATAGTCCGTGAGCGCAAGCTGATTTGGTGAAATTCCAAAACCGACAGTATAGTCTGGATGGGAGAAGATAAAATACAAAATAACGAATAATTGTTACACGTGTAACATTTTATTGTTTTTAGTATATATTAAAGCCATCACGTGTTCCCCGAGAACACGTTTTTTTTTACCTTTTGAAGATGGAAAGAGGTCTATATGTATAAAAAAAGTACACATTCTATAGTGTTAAGCTCATTGCTTGCTGTTATTTCTCTTATTCTATCTCTAGTTAGTGTGGCAGTTCCTGGTTTGGCTCCATTTCTGAAACTAGATTTATCTATGATTCCGATATTTTTCGGTTTACTTTTATTAGGATATAAAGAGGCGGTAGTTATTTCTCTATTGAAGAATTTTCTTCATTTCTTCCTTATCTCTCATGAGCCAATTGGGAGTATCGCCAACATTATTGTAGAGTTTATCTTTTTAACAGCTATTTTAAAATTTTATAAAAAAGGGAATAGTCAATTTATTTTGGGAGGACTTTTAGGTACCATTGCTATGACTATTATTATGTCAATTACTAATTACTTTTTCTTATTACCTGCTTATGGGTATATCGTAAATTTAACAGATATAGTAAATAATTTGAAAGTTCTTATAACTGCAAGCATTATCCCATTTAATTTAATCAAAGGTATATTTTTAATTGCTTTATTTTTTGTAACTTCAAAAATAGCAACAAACTTACCTAGTAGTATTAAATATAAATTCAAAAAATAAATACTGATAACTAATTTGACAAAAAACTGCATCTAAGTAGTGCTAAACCTACTTAGATGCAGTTTTTTTGGGCTCTATGTCAAATGCGGTGGTTTTAAAAATAAAACCTAATATTCTTATGC
>CAMEOL010000108.1 GCA_945929765.1 uncultured Gemella sp. | reverse complement strand
TAAACTTTTTAGTTGACACGAGATTATTAAGAAGATTTTTATGAAAGGAATAAAAAAAAAATATAGTTACATAATTCTTTATGTAATAGAAATTATATTATCTATTATTTTATATTTTTGGTATTACTTTAGTGATGCAAAGATGGGAATGGTAAGACATATAACATTTTGGAATACTAGGAAATTCCCCAAAATATTTAGTGAGAAAATTTTGTATATTATAGTAGGAATAATAATATTATTGGTAATATTACAATTTTTAAAGATAAAAAAACTACCAATTTTAGGCCAGGCAGAAGTATCATTGAATTTATTTTTAACTTTAGTAGCAAGCACGTTTATCCTAAAATCTAATGTTGAAAAAGAATTTATTTATTATTACATTGTGATATATTTAGTATTACTTTTGATTTTGCAATTTATAAAAGTACATTGTTACAGGAAATAATTTATAAAAGAATTTTCAGAAAAATCTCTGGAAATATAAAAAAATAACTTGACAACATAGAAACATGGTGTTATACTTTCATTATAATATTTTTGACAATATCTAGATGAGTAATAAAGGGAATATTTAAAGAGAGTGTACGCTTGCTGAAAGTACATAATATGAAATTTATGAATATGGTCTAGATCAGTTAAATAAAGCAAACATTATTTAGTGAACTTTATTCGTCGTGCCACGTTACAGGCTAAAACTATGTTAGTAGTTAAAAGTTATAAATTAAGGTGGTACCGCGTTTAGACGCCCTTATTGTATTTACAATAAGAGGCGTCTTTTATTTTTTTATGAAAGGGGAAAATTACATGACAATAATAGAATTAAAAAATGTAAATAAAATTTATAATAACAAAGTTCATGCTTTGAAAGACATTAACTTAAAAGTTGAAGAAGGTGATATTTATGGAATCATTGGATATTCAGGTGCTGGAAAATCTACATTAATAAGATTGTTGAATGGATTAGAAACTGCATCAGAGGGTGAAGTTGTAGTATTAGGCGAAGATTTTGGGAAAATAAGTAATGAAAAAAGACGACTAAAACGTCAAAATATAGGTATGATATTCCAACATTTCAACTTATTGTGGAGTAGAACGGTCTCGGAAAATATCGAATTTCCTTTAGAAATATTAGGAGTACCAAAAAAAGAACGTGAGCAAAGAGTGAATGAACTAGTAAAATTAGTAGGGCTTGAGGATAGAAAAGATAATTATCCTTCGCAATTATCAGGTGGTCAAAAACAACGTGTTGGTATAGCAAGAGCTTTGGCAGGGAATCCGAAAATATTATTATGTGATGAAGCTACAAGTGCTCTTGATCCAGAAACAACAGCAGATGTCTTGGATCTTATAAATGAAATTCATCAAAAAACGAAAATTACAGTAGTGCTAATTACTCACGAAATGCATGTAGTAAAAACTATTTGTACCAAAGTTGCAGTAATAGATGATGGTAAAATTATAGAAGAAGGATTAGTTTCTGATGTATTCTACAAACCACAAAATGAAGTTACAAAGCGTTTCTTAAAACAAACAGCATTTAGTTCTGAAAAATCGGCAACGAAAAATATAAAAAATTGGAAAGAAACTTTTGTAAATGGTCAAATAGTAAAATTAACGTTTAATGACAAAAACTTTAATACACCAGTTATAACAGATTTAACGAAAGAATTAGGTGTTAAATTTAATATTATTCAAGGAAAAATTGATAAAACAAAAACAGGAAATATAGGTACTTTATATGCTCAAATTATTGGAGAAAATGGTAGTATTGAAGAGACTATTAGTAGATTAGAGCAATTAGAAATTTCAGTGGAGGTGTTATAATATGGATTTTTCAAGAGTTAATTGGGAGAAAGTTTGGGAGAAAACGGTAGAAACGTTAGTAATGACAGGAGAGTCATTAGTAGCAGTTTTTATTCTAGGAACAATTTTAGGTCTGTTATTGTATTTAACATCAAATAGTAAAAACAAAGTAGTGTTAGCTTTTTATACTGTAGTATCAGCTTTAGTAAATATCTTTAGAGCTATTCCGTTTATTATTTTAATAGTGTTATTAATTCCATTTACTAAGGCGGTAGTAGGAACGATGTTAGGTGTTCAAGCTGCAATTCCCGCATTAATAATTTCTGCTTCACCGTTCTATGCTCGTCTAGTAGAAATAGGATTACGTGAAGTCGATAAAGGTGTAATAGAAGCAGCAAAAGCAATGGGAGCAAAAAATATTACTATTATAACAAAAGTATTATTACCAGAAAGTAAACCAGCATTGATTTCAGGGATTACAGTAACGGCTATAGCATTAGTAGGATCTACTGCAATGGCAGGGGTTATCGGTGCAGGAGGTTTAGGAAATCTAGCTTATCTTGATGGATTCCAAAGAAATAATAACGCAGTTACTTTTGCATCAACAGTAGCGATATTAATAATAGTATTCGCCGTTCAATATCTAGGGGATTATGTAGTTAAAAAAGTAGATAAACGATAATATTTTTTTAAAAATAAATAATATAATAAAATATCAATTCAAAATAAAAAATGAAAATATGTGGAATTAGAATTACTAATTTCTACATATTTTCATTTTTATATTCATATCAACTTAAATTTATTTTTAATGCAATCTAAATATTCTGAAAAATTTAAATTAGGATTATATTATAAAAAATACTTGAAAAATATCAATTTTCCTTTATAATATATATAATGCCTTTTTCGAGAAATATTGTATTCATTAATATTTATTAATCTTAGGGAATGATTTTCATTACCCTAAAAAAATTTTGCAAAATTCTAGAAAAATGGTGAAAATAAATATAAGGAGAAAACAATGGAAAATAAAGAAAGAATAAAACCTATATTGGATGTTCATGAAAAACCGACTTTAGCATTATGGATAACGTTAAGCTTACAACACTTATTTGCTATGTTTGGAGCTACTGTCTTAGTTCCCATATTAACAGGGTTGTCAGCAAGTGTTGCTTTAGCAACATCAGGGATCGGAACATTAACATATATAGCTATTACTAGAGGAAAGATACCAGCATATTTAGGATCATCATTTGCTTTTATAACACCGATAATTGTATTATCAAACACTCATAATGTCCAAACTGCAATGCTAGGAGCTTTCTTGGCGAGTTTAGTATATGGAGTTGTAGCTTTATTTATCTCTAAATTTGGTGTTAATTGGCTATTGAAATTATTACCTCCAGTAGTAGTAGGACCAATTATAGTAGTAATAGGATTAGGTTTAGCTCCTACAGCTGTAGATATGGCTATGAATAAAACGGTTAATGGTGTTAAACAATACGATTTAACGTACTTCTTGGTTGCGTTAGCTACATTAGCTATAACAATTGTTTGTGCAGTAGCATTAAGAGGTTTTGCAAAGCAGATACCAGTTTTATTAGGTATAGTTTTTGGTTACATAGTAGCTTATTTCGCTGGATTAGTAGATTTTAAAGCTGTGGTTGACGCGCCTTGGTTTAGTGTTCCAGAATTTACAATTCCTTTTGTAACATATGCACCTGAATGGAATGTAGCAGCCTTAGCTATGATTCCAATAGCTATTGTTACTATTAATGAGCACATTGGACATCAAATGGTTTTATCAGAAGTTGTAGGTAAAAATTTTATAAAGGATCCTGGGCTTAATCGTTCGTTATTAGCTGATGGAACTGCTATGATGTTTGCTTCGTTATTAGGAGGTCCGCCTAGTACAACTTATGGAGAAAATATAGGGGTATTAGCTATTACAAGAATATTTTCAGTATTTGTTTTAGCAGGTGCAGCTATATGTGCTTTAGTATTAAGTTTTATTGGTAAATTTGCGGCTTTAATATCTACAATACCTTCTCCAGTAATGGGTGGAGTATCTATCTTGTTATTTGGGATAATCGCTTCAAGTGGACTTAGAATGCTAGTTGACGAAAAGGTAGATTTAAGTATTAATAGAAATTTGGTAATATCTTCAGTAATTATTGTACTAGGTGTAGGTGGTGCAATGTTAAAATTTGAAAGCATTAATTTCGAATTACCTGCAATGGCTCTTTCTGCGATTTCAGGTGTAGCATTAAATGCTTTCCTACCGAAAGATAAAAGAGAAGTAAAATAATTATTTTGAAAATATATGTGGGGCTGACCCAAAAGAGGGTCAGTTCAAGAAAAAAAGAGATGTAAAAAATACA
>CAMEOL010000107.1 GCA_945929765.1 uncultured Gemella sp. | reverse complement strand
ATCTTTTTCTTCGCCGTTTTTCTTAACTTTAGTTACCAAATGACCAAATTTTCTAGTGTTTTCAAGTATATATTCACGATATTTTGCATTGTCAGAAATATTTTCCGCAATGATGTCTAATGCATAACTTATTGCTTCATCTCGATCATTAACAGCTTTTTCTACATCAACAAAATTTTCTGCTTCTTTCTCTAATGCAGCCATAGTTTGTGGTAAGTTCAGTATAAAATTTGCTAAAGGTTCTAATCCTTTTTCTTTTGCTATAGTTGCTTTTGTTCGTTTTTTTTCTTTGAATGGTCTATATAAATCTTCTACACGTTGTAATTTATCTTGTATTAATATTTGCTGCTTCAAATCATCAGTTAACAGTCCTTTTTCATCAATTAGGCGGATAACTTCTTGTTTTCTTTCTTCTAGCGATTTTAAATAGTTATATTCGTCTTGAATAGTTTTTATAGCTACTTCATCTAAAGAATTTGTTAGTTCTTTTCTATAGCGTGCAATAAAAGCTATTGTATTGCCTTCTTCTAACATATTTAGTACGTTAGTTACATATTTATCTTTAATATTTAACTTTTTAGCTAAATTACTTGTTATTTTTTCATACATTAAAAAATGTTCTCCAATTCTTTTTCGTTAACATAATATCTTCTAGGAACTCTACTTCCTAATATACAATACACCTCATAAGGAATAGTTTCTAAGTGGTTTGCATAATCGTTTACTAATAAACTATCGTTGCCTAGTTGTCCATAAATTAGTACCTTATCCCCTACTTTTATGTTGCTAGAGCATCTAATCATTAATTGATCCATACACACTCTACCTACAATTTCACATAACTCTCCATTAACTAAAACATTCCAGCCTTGAGCTTTTCGTAAAATTCCGTCTCTATAACCTATAGGTAAAGTTGCTATATACTCTTCTTCTGTACTTTCATATGTACATCCATAACCTACTTTTTCATGCTCTGCTATTTTTTTTACATGCACTACTTCTGTTATTAAAGAAGATACATTCTCCAGTCTAACATTCGTTACTTTTTTTATTGCTTCACTTGGATATGTCCCATAAAGAGAAATTCCTACTCTTACAAGGTTTAAATCAGTTTTTTCATTTACATAACGCATAGTAGCTGCTGTATTTTCTTGGTGTATATATTTTGCTTCTAAATCCAAAGCTGCCTTTAATTTTGTAAATTTTTCTTTTTGAAAATTATCATAATTAGTATCACTAGAATCTGCATTTGCAAAATGCGTAAAAATCCCCTCTAATTCGATATTTTTATTGTTACTAATTAATTCTTTGACTTCTAAAACTTCTTCTTCATTTGTAAGACCTATTCTTGCCATACCACTATCAAACTTCACATGAATTTTTAGTTCTCCTTGTGTTGTAATATGATTTGTTACTTCTTTTAACCAATTAACAGATGGACAGCAAAGAGATATATTATTAGCTATAGCAACATCTACATTTTTAGGGTTGATTACTCCTAATACTAATATCAAGCCATCATTCATAAATTTTCGCAATTCTAGCGCTTCTTCTAAAGTGGCAACACCGTAATGGCGTACCCCATTATCGTATAAATATTTACCTACTGATGTAGCCCCTAAACCATAAGCATCTGCTTTAATAACTACCATTACTTCTTTATTCGATAGGCTATTTTTAATGTTGTTATAGTTTTGCAAAATATTATCTAAATTTACTTTCAAAAAAGTTCCCCTATCTTGTATCATCATATTAAACCTCTCTTTCTAAAATTACGAATGCAACAGCAGTTGTTTTCGTATGACTAATCGTTAAATGCGTTTTGTAATCTCCATACATTATATACGGCTTCCCTAGTTTATCTTTTTTCACCTCAACATCTCTAAAAGAGAAATGTTCCGAAATACCGACACCAAGAGCTTTAGACATAGCTTCTTTTACAGCGTATCGTGACGCCAAAAATTCCATTTTCCTTCTAGTATTAGAAAAAGTATTAAGCTCCTCTATTTCATTTTCTGTATAAATTTTCTTTAAATAATTTTCCTTGTCTAAAAATTTTTCAAAACGGAAAATATCCTCTATATCACAGCCGATACCTACTATCATTACCATCTCACCCATCTTTTATTACTTACTTTATAATACCACTAGTACAGAATTAATTCAAGAAATGCTACACATTAAAACAACAAAAATGTATGTAAATAAAGCGACCCAAAAAATACGATTTCTAAAATCAATTTTGTTGAGTCACCTTACGATATTATTTTCTAAAATTTTATTTTATATCTATTTTTATTATCTACTAATTGTTTTTTTATTTCTTCTGCTATGTCGTCTTTTATAAATTTAATAACTTCTGTCGTTGCTATTGACGATACTTTAATATTAGAAAAATTATATTTTCTCATAATAGGACCCCTTTCGATATCAATATTTTGGATAATATTGTAAGGAATTATAGTACGAGATTTAAAAAATACTCCTTCTTGAATAATTAAAGTAGTATCTGTTAAAGAATAAGAATAGCTGTCTCGCTCTAATTTCGTAATAAAAAATACATACAATACATAGAGAAGTAATAATAGTAAACCTGCAAAAATATATAAAATTGAAAAATCAAAAAAATTATATTTCACGATAATACCAACTACAATTTGAATTAAACATAAAATTGTTGCTACTGAAATACGAGTAAATCTCATTATATTTAAAACCTTGTCGTCTATAGTTATATCTAATGTTTTATAAATAGTTGTCATTATTTTACTCCTCCTGATTAAGCAAATATGTTTCTATTTTTTTAGCAAAGTTCACATCAAAATATCTTAAAGCAATATCTCCACCAGCCCCTAAAGAATTTACTACAATATGGCATAAATTTCTACTATTTAAAAATACATTCCTATTGACAATTATATTTCCTACCTTTTGTGGTTTTATATAGGTAACATATCTAGTTAAAAACATTGTACTTTTATTAACTATCATACCATTTGCTAATGATATAGCAGTATTTTTTGTTTTGTATTTATAACTTATTATGCCTATTATGACACTAAAAATAACTATTAATGTCGCTATTGATATAGACAAAGTCACGTTCTTTTTAAAAACTGGTATAAAATAAATAAGACTTGTCAAAATAACAACCAACAAACTATTATTAAAAATAGACCAACGTATCATTATTGGTTTTGCTTTATCAGGTATTTTTTCATATTCATTATTTTCATATTTCGCTGTATCGATGTTTAAAATATTATTTACAAATTCTTCGACAAATTGCTTCTTAGCAATAGGAATTACTTCTATCCCATCAAGCGACTTTAAATCTTCAAGAACCGAACCTGACAATGAAGTTACTTTTAATTTTGAAAAACCAAAAATTCCGTAACGCCAATTCCTTGAAATTTCTACATTTTGAATTCGTTCTTTCTTTATAACCAATGATTTCTTGCTTAACAAACCATACTTTAACAACAGTTTGTCATCCTTACTTTCTAATACAAAATTATAGTATTTTACAAATGATACAATAAACGAAATTATAAAAAGTAAGCCAAAACATATTGATAAGAAATATATTGTAGATTTTAAATCTTGAAAAAGATCTGTTCTATAGTCATCAAGATAAGAACCTAGTTTCACTCCGAATATACCTTGTATCAAATCTGCAACCTCATCATAAAAAGCTAAAATAGCAAAAAACGTAGCAAACATACGCGAGTTTAAAAATGACAAAACTACTAAATCTTTTATTCCTAAACTCATCTTACCGCCATTAATATTTTCAGAAACATTTTTTTCTTGATAAATATCTCTGTTTATAGCTGTAATAATTTCATTAGCACTTGTTCGTGTAACTGGATCTAATTTTATCGTTTCTGACATTATATTAATATCAACTGAAACCAAATTGAATAGCTGAGCAAAAAAATCTTGAGTCGTATCTACATTTTGTATATTAGAAAAATCAATATGTTTTTCTGATTTCGAAAATATACCCGTGCAATATACTATACTAGTATCTTTTATTTCGTAATAAGTTGTATAATAGTTAGCTATTTGAAGAATGATATTTAAACATATTATCCCCAATATTATTGCGTATTTCCATTCAATATCTTTCCCTATAACTAGTAAAATAGGAATAAAAAGTTTATAACTTTTGATAAAATTTATTATTATATATATTGGACTTAGTCGTTTCTTGTTATTCATCATCTTCTACCTCGACTGTAAC
>CAMEOL010000106.1 GCA_945929765.1 uncultured Gemella sp. | reverse complement strand
CATTGCAACTCCAAGAGCGACATGTTTTAACATTTCGATATCATTACCACCATCGCCAAATGCCATAGTTTCTTCTAATTTAATGCCGTAATGTTCTATAATTTTTGTAATACCTACATCTTTTCCGCCATCTTTAGGTATAATGTCCATAAAGATATCAGTCCAGCGAGCTGAACGAGAATTTGGCATATGTTGTAGAAATTTTTCTTCCTCATAACCTTCATCAATAAAGACATTAAGTTGATAAATTTTGTTAGTTAAAGTAGACGATAAATCATCTTTAACTTTAAATTTTTGACTACCACCAAGTTCTTCTTCTAATTTTAGAACACGCTCATTTTTGAAATTTAAATAAGTGTGATCTATTTCTGTAAAGTCACAAGCAATATTATTTTCTTCAATATAAGGCAAAACGTTAAGTATATCTTCTTTGTTAAGCCAATTTTCGTGAATAACGTTATTGTTGTTATCGATACAAATTTGTCCATTCATAGTAACATAACCATCAAATTCAATATCGATTAAATCTTTTAAAAAAGAAATATTAAATGGTGCACGTCCTGTTGCTATAAAAATTTTTATTCCTTTTTCTTTTAAAAGTTTAAGAATTTTTTTGTTAGATTCTGGTATTGATTTTGTTTTGAAACTTCTTAACGTCCCATCAATATCAAAAAATATAGCTTTAATTTTATTCATTTTAGAAACCTCGTATGTATAATTACTAATATTATATCATATTTTAAAAAAATTAATGTTTATATTTGAAAATAGTAGAAAAATATTGTAACATTGGTTAAGAGAAGTACATCGGTTAATAGTAATTTGTTATGTTCAAGGGGGGCTTGGAATGAATATAATAATTAGACCCTATTTAGAGAGTGACTGGGGAGCGATAAAGATAATTCATGACGAAGCGAGAAGATATGAACTAAGATTATCAAACTTGGAAGATTTCTTTTTGCCACTATGTGAAATTTATGAAAGCGAAGAATTATTTTATTATAATCTCGATGTAGCTATTTTAGATGAAAAAATAGTAGGTTTTGTTGCTTATACAAGTTCGGAATTGTCTTGGTTGTACGTTTTTCCTAAATATCATCAAAAAGGTGTGGCTACATCTTTAATAGAAAATACATTATTAAAAGAGCCGAATATAAAATATATAGAAGTACTTGTAGGAAATATTCCTGCAAAAAATTTGTATGAAAAATTCAATTTTCAAGTTATAAAAAAAACAACTGGTAAATTACCAGGGTTAAATCATAAACAAGTCCCAATTTGGAAATTTGAAAAAGAAGAAGAAAATATAACTTAATATATAATATAAAAATTTTAGAAAGTGAGTTAATAATGAGAATAGTACTTATAACAGGAGCGTCAGAAGGACTAGGTAAAGAATTTGCATACAAATATGCACAGGAAGGTTACGATTTATTATTAGTAGCACGCAGCGAATATAAATTATTAGCTACAAAAAAAGAATTACAAGATAAGTACAACATAAATGTAGATATTTTTGTCCAAGATTTGAGTGTCCGCAATGCAGCAAAGAAACTGTATGAATATACAGAAAATAAAGGTTACGTAGTCGATATCCTAATTAACAACGCCGGGTTTGGAGATTTCGGTGATTTTATCGATAGTGATCTTAATAAACAAGAAATGATGATAGATTTAAATATAGTTACTTTAGTACAATTATCGCATTTTTATTTAAAAAATATGATAGATAATAATTCAGGAAAACTACTAAATATAGCATCTATAGCAGGATTTATGCCTGGACCGAAGATGAGTGTATATTATGCGACAAAAGCATTCGTCTTAAGTTTTACAGAAGCAATAGCCGAAGAATTAAAAGATTTCGATATACAAGTATCGGCACTTTGTCCAGGACCGACAGCTACAAATTTCGAAAAAAATGCAAATGTAAACTTTAGTAGTGTAAAGATGTATACATCAAAAGATGTAGTAAACTACGCTTATAATAAGTTTATGAATAGCAATAGAGTGATTATTTTGCCGGGGCTAAATAATAAAGTAATAGCAATAGCAGCTAAATTAGCACCTAGATTTTTGGTTAGAAAAGCAGTAAATTTAATACAGACTAATTTTAGAACAAAATAAAATTAACAAAAAATTGTGATAAAATGGATTACAATACTGTAGAATATAAATATTCTGTACGTAAAAACTAGCTAAAGCACAAAAAATAAAGAGAAATTATGATACAACTCTAGCTAAATAATTAGTTAAAAACAAAATAACTAGAGAACACTTTTTAATATGATTAATTTAGGGGTGTTCTTATAGGAATTTTTTGAAAAATAATAAAATTTTTTGGAGCGATTAAAGATATATATTTCTTTTATCGCTCCTTTTATTTTTCTGATTTGTGAGAGTAAGGTGGTTTTTTAAATTAAAGTATTCATAAGTAATAGACAACTGTTGCATAAAAATAGTACACTTATTTTCAACTAATATATTTATTATACAGTCTTATTGTTAGGATAAATTTATTATCGATGAGGAATTAAGTATTTATTTTTTGTACTTTTAATTAGCATGTCTTTGATTAGTTGTTTTTATGAAATAACGCATACCGCTTCTGGTGTATAAAAATCTTTTTCTAAAAGACTTAAAGAGCCGTCGCTATTAATTTTGAATAATGTTAAGTTGTCCGATTCTTGATGAGCAACAATAATAAACTCTTCTGTGCTATTAATATTAAAATCTCTAGGAACATTTCCGAATGTTGAATATGAAGCAATTTTTTCTAAATTTCCATCTTCTAAAATTTTGAAAGCAGAAATAGTATTTTCTCCTCTATTAGTTGCGTACAAAAATTTTCCGTTCGAAGTTATTTTTAGAGCTGCAGCCCATTTTTTTTCGTCAACATTATTTATTAGAGAAATTTTATCTATAAAATTAAATTCTCCAGTAGTTGAACAATAACTTAATACTTCAATAGTAGCTTCTAATTCACAAATTAAATAGGCAATATCTTTTTTTGGATGAAAGACGATATGTCTAGCTCCAGATCCTGCCTGTGCAGAGTAAGTGGCAACCAATTTTAATTTTTCGTCTATTATTTTGTACGTTAGCAGTTTATCTGTACCTAAATCGCAGACAACGACAAATTTTTTATCCGGAGTCCAATCGCTAAAGTGAATGTGTGATTTTTCTTGTTCAGCCTTTATGCCCTTGCCACTATGTGTAACGGTGTCTAATAATATAAGATTATTTTCTATATTTTTGTACAGGCATACCGAAGAAGTGTGATAGTTAGCTGTCAAAAAATAATCCATATAATTAGCAATGTAACAAGGAGTCGCTTGTTCAGAATTATTAGCTAGTTGCTCATTACCCAAGAAAAGTGTAATACCTCCTAAGTTATTAATGTTAGAAACAGCAGCTAGGTGACTATTGTATTTTGTTATATAGGTAGGGCTATTGACCTTTTTTTCTAAATTAAGATTCTCTAATTTTTCGTCTGCTCTGTTAAGAATAACAGAATATATTCCTTCGCTTTTTCTTTTTGTATATGTTCCAAAATAAAATTTTTCTTTCATGTTCATTCTCCAATAATAAAGTATATTATAATTATAACATAAAATATTTTTTTGCCATAAAATACGTAACAATTTAATATTTAAAGATATTATGGTACAATAAAATAGAAGTAAGCGATAATTATACTACAATAAGGAGGAGATGAAACTGAAGGTTTTTAATTTTATAAGAAAATACGGTTTAATTTTATTAGGATCAATGATCTTCGCTGCAGGTTTAGAGTTCTTTTTAATACCTAATAAAATATTAGACGGTGGAGTAGTTGGTGTGGCAATTATAACACAGCATTTCTTCGACTTACCTTTAGGGGTTTTTATATTCCTATTTAATATCCCGTTTTTGTATTTAGGATATAAGCAGATAGGGACAGATTTTGCAGTAGCTTCGGCATTCGGTATAGTCAGTTTATCGATAATGACGGCAGTATTCCATCCATATCCACCGCTCGTAACGGATCCATTTTTAGCGTGTATCTTCGGTGGAATAATTTTAGGGATCGGGGTAGGTTTAGTTATAAGATTAGGAGGAACACTCGACGGGAGTGAGATGTTCTCGATATTTGCTACAAAAAATTTACCTATATCAGTAGGAGAAATGGTATTAGCGATAAATATCGTAATTTTCGTTATTGCTGGATTTGTCTTTACGTGGGAGTCGGCACTTTACTCGATGATAAGTTACTTCATCGCAGCAAAAGTA
>CAMEOL010000105.1 GCA_945929765.1 uncultured Gemella sp. | reverse complement strand
ATTTTTTACATCTCTTTTTTTCTTGAACTGACCCTCTTTTGGGTCAGCCCCTTTTCTTGAACTGACCCTCTTTTGGGTCAGCCCCATCTTATTTATTGTCTTTGAAAAACATTGTGAACACGGCTTTTCATTGACTTTTCAGCTGTAATTAGATATAATGAATTATATTTTGTGGTAACTTTGTGAGGTATAAAATTATGAGTAAAAATAAAAAAGTAACATGTTCATTTTGTGGAAAAGGCGCCGAACAAGCTTTCAAGATGATAGCAGGTAATGGTGCCTATATTTGTGATGAGTGTGTAGAGTTATGTTCAGATATGATAGAAGAGCAAATTTATATGAACAACAGTTATGAAGAAAAAGAATTAAAGTTATTAAAACCTAAAGAAATATTAGAGCATCTAAATGAGTATATAATTAGTCAGGATAAAGCTAAAAAATCAGTAGCTGTAGCAGTTTATAACCATTATAAAAGAATAAAATTAAAAAAAGAAAATCCAGATATAGATTTACAAAAAAGTAATATAGGATTAATAGGTAGCACTGGATCAGGAAAAACGTTAATAGCACAAACGTTAGCCAAAATGTTGGATGTTCCATTTGCAATTGCCGATGCAACTACATTAACAGAAGCAGGATACGTAGGAGAAGACGTAGAAAATATTCTTTTACGTTTAATTCAGAATGCAGATTATGATATAGCTAGAGCAGAAAAAGGAATAATATATATAGACGAAATTGATAAAATTGCAAAAAAAGGAGAAAATGTATCTATAACAAGAGACGTATCTGGTGAAGGTGTTCAACAAGCACTATTAAAAATTCTGGAAGGAACAGTAGCTAGCGTTCCACCACAAGGCGGAAGAAAACATCCTGGAGAAGAAATGATAAAAATAAATACTAAAGATATTTTATTTATCATTGGCGGGGCATTTGCAGGTATAGAAGAAATTATAAAACGTCGACTAGGTGATAAAATAATCGGATTTTCAAAAAATGAAGAAGAAACATTTAGTGATGATGAGTCTATAATATCAAAAGTAAAACAAGAAGATTTAGTGAAATTTGGAATAATACCAGAGTTTATAGGACGTATACCGCTAATATGTTCTTTAGAAGAATTATCAGAAGAAGATCTAGTAAGAATATTAACGGAACCAAAAAACTCAGTAATAAAACAATACAAATATTTATTCGAGCTTGATGGTGTTGAGTTAGTATTCGAAGAAGAAGCACTTAGAGAAATTGCAAAAGATTCGATAAAAAGAAAAACAGGAGCAAGGGGCTTACGTTCTATAATAGAAGAAGTACTTATGGATGCAATGTTCGAATTGCCGAGTCAAAAAAATATTAAGAAGTGTATAGTAACGAAAGAAAATATAGTAAATAGAACAAAACCTAAATATATGTAGGAGGATGAGTTTTGGCGAAATATTATTTATTAGAGCACAATGATTTTTTTGTGCCTGACAATATATATACAATAGAAATAAGAGATAAACAATTTTTAAAAACAATAAAAACAGTAAAAACTAAGTCGATAAGAGTATTTGTTACAGCTGATAGAAAGCCTATGGACAATTTTAACGAAGATAATTTTTCAGAAGGGGAGATTTTTGATTCACATGGCTTTAATAAATTTTTTGGTATGTATGGAAGTTTAAAATACGACAAAGATACGAAAGTATACACATTTACTTGTGAAGGTGTTGCTGAAGTACTAAGTGGAGTATACAAAAATAATAAAGTAGAATATTTAGAAATTTCACAAAAAGAAATTCGTAATGTTGAATTTGACCAAAAAGGAAAATTAGAACAACTAAAAAAAGTTTTCAGGGAGTTTTTGAACGTAGAAAGATCGGATAATGGAATATTTGCTATTACAGATTTAGATAAATTTATAAATAAAAATTTACGTTATTTTCCATTAGATAAAATAACTAGAAAGAAAATAGCATTCACATTAGATTTAGAAAAAAAAGCTGATTTAGTGATGAAAATATTAGATTCTATAGTATCAGCCTCTAAATATAAATTTGATATAGACAAAAAAGTTAGAACTAATATAGATAATCAACAAAAAGAATATTTCTTGAGAGAGCAGATGAAAGTAGTTCAAGATGAACTAAAAATGTTGGCTCCTGAAGAAGATGACATAGAGAATATTCGAAAAGAAATATTAGCGCTAAAATTAAACAAATTAGATGAAGAATATTTATTAAAAGAAGTAGCTAGATTAGAAAAAACACCACCAATGGTTCCAGAAAACTCTATTATAAGAACATATCTAGAAACAGTTATTTCTCTTCCATGGAATACAAGTACTAATGATGCTATTGATATAAAAAAATCACAAAAAATATTAGATGAAGATCATTATGGTTTAGAAAAAATAAAAGAGCGTATTTTAGAGTTTTTAGCGGTAAAAAAATTACGTAGTGATATGAAATCTCCAATATTATGTCTATCAGGACCTCCAGGAGTAGGTAAAAGCTCACTAGCAAAATCAATCGCAAAAGCGATGAATAGATCATTTGTTCGAGTTTCTTTAGGAGGAGTCCGTGATGAAGCTGAGATTAGAGGACATAGAAGAACTTATGTAGGAGCGCTACCTGGAAAGCTTATTCAGTCATTAAAAAAAGTAAAAACTAACAATCCCGTAATATTATTAGATGAGATAGATAAGATGGCTTCTGATATTAAGGGGGATCCTGCTGCAGCAATGTTAGAAGTAATAGATCCAGAACAAAATCACGAATTCGTAGATCATTATTTAGATATTCCATTTGATTTATCAAATGTATTATTTATTGCTACTGCTAATAATTTAAGTATGATACCAGCACCATTACGTGATAGAATGGAAGTAATTGAATTAGAGTCATATACGGTAAAAGAAAAAGAAAATATTTCTACAAAATATTTAATAAAAAAACAAATTAAAGAAAACGGCTTAACAACATCTCAAATATCTTTTACAAAACAAGCTGTAAATAAAATAATAAATGGTTATACATATGAAGCGGGAGTTCGTAACTTAGATCGTATAATAGGAAAAGTCTGTAGAAAAGCAGCACTAAAGGTTCTACAAGGAGAAGAAAAAGTAAAAATAGGGATCAATAATCTAGAAGAATTTTTAGGGCATGCAAAATACGATTTAAAAGATAAAAACATTGAACCACAAGTAGGAATTGTAAATGGATTAGCGTATACATCAGTAGGCGGAGATACGCTAGAAATAGAAACAAGTATTTCAAAAGGAAATGGAAAAATAATTTTAACAGGTAAGTTAGGGGAAGTAATGAAAGAATCTGCACAAACTGCTATTTCTTATTTACGATCAAATTCCGAAAAGTTAAATTTATCTAATATAGATTTTAGTACTATAGATATACATATCCATGTTCCTGAAGGTGCAGTTCCAAAAGATGGACCTTCAGCAGGTATTACGATAACTACTTCTCTATTTTCAAGCTTGACAAATAAATTAGTTGACAATAATATAGCTATGACAGGAGAAATGACCCTACATGGAAAAGTACTCCCAATAGGAGGGGTAAAAGAGAAAGTTTTAAGTTCAGAGAAAATGGGTATTAACACAATAATATTACCAGAGAAAAACAAATACGACATAGTAGACATTCCAGAAGATGTTTTGAAAAAGTTAAATCTACATTTCGTTACTAAGATAGATGATGTTTTTTCGATTGTATTTAAATAAAGGAGATAAATAAATGGCAAAATTTAATATAAATAATGTAGATCTTATTATTAGTGCAGTTTCGAAAAAACAATATCCTGAACACGATATGCCAGAAATAGCAATGTGCGGGAGATCAAATGTAGGGAAATCTTCTTTTATAAATACGTTGCTAAATAGAAAAAATTTTGCAAGGGTATCATCAAAACCAGGAAAAACACGAACTTTAAATTTTTTCAATGTTGATAATAAGTTAGCACTAGTAGACGTTCCTGGCTATGGATATGCAAAAATGTCGAAATCTGAAAAAGAAAAATTGTACGATATGATAGTTGAATATTTTGTTAATAGTAAAAATTTAGGATTTGTTTTGCATTTAGTAGATAGCAGACATAAACCTTCAGAAGATGATATTATGATGAATGAATTTTTGAATTACTATGAGATTCCATTTGTATTAGTATTAACAAAAGTAGATAAAATATCAAGAAACGAATTAGCAAAAAATACGAAGAAAATTAAAGAGAATTTAGATTTGACTAATAATATAGATATTATTCCGTTTTCTTCTGTAAAA
>CAMEOL010000104.1 GCA_945929765.1 uncultured Gemella sp. | reverse complement strand
ATAAGATATATTGTAGTCTTTGTTGTTACTATTGTCAATTGTATAATGTAGATACTATATTTTAATAAGGAGAAGTTATTTGTTTACTATAAAAGAAGTAAGTTTAGACGATTTTTTATTAGTTAATGAATATAAGAATGAATTTTTGCTTTCAAATGAAGAACATATTCAAGGAGCTGCAGGGCTTCTACAAACAGATACTCTAACTTGGATAAAAGAACGAAGTTTATATAAAAACAAAGATACTTTACCAAATAAAAATTTTGTGCCTGCTCACACTTTCATAGCAGTAATTAATAATAAAATGGTGGGTGTTATAAATATTCGACACGAATTAAATGATTTTTTATTTAATTTTGGTGGTCATATTGGTTACAGTGTTTCTCCTAGTGAACGAAGAAAAGGATATGCTTCATTAATGTTAAAACAAGCTATAGAGTTCTCGATAACAGAATTAGGTATTACTGAGTTGTTATTAACTTGTGATAGCGAAAATATAGCATCTATTAAAACTATTATTTCTTGTGGTGGTATTTTAGAAAACCAAATTCAAGAAGATAATAGGTTAACTAATAGATATTGGATAAAAAATTAACAAAACTGAATATTGAAGTTTAAAAACTCCTAGGTAGTTATTTAACTACTCAGGAGTTTCGTGCTATTATTATAGAAAATAATAAAGTCCTACTATATTTTTATAGTAGCAAAAATAATTATCTTAGGGCACTTTAAACACTTTAATATATATAAACCTTTACCCATAACAAATTAATATATTTATAACTAGTAAAATTCTTAAGAAGCAATTTTTAATTCTTCTATAAACTTATGTTTTATAGTCAAAAACCTTTTAAAATCATTCAACAATCTAAACAATATTGCTCTATCTTCAAACTCTTCTCTACTTTTAGGTAAATCGTGTTTTTTAAATTCTGCTAATAGCATTTCCAAATCATTAAGCAAATAATCACAAGAATTTGTTTCTGAAACATGTTCTGCTGTTAAATAAAATAGTGATGCTAACATCTTACCTTGCTCTCTGTCTATTTTTAAAAGATTCAAACTTTCATTCATATAACTTAAAATATTATATTGTGTTCTTCTCAAAATAACATATTTTTTATCGTACTCTTTACTACTAAATAATGTATTTTCTTCTTCTCTAGTAACCAAATTATTTAGTAACGAAATATTAGCATTTAGTTCTTCAAGTAAATCCGTTAATTTCTCCGAAGGAATTTTTTCCTTTATTATATTTCTAAAATCTGCTGGCGTTAATCTCAAATAAAATATGTAATATATTTTCTTTATTTCCTCTTCTATTAATAATTTTGTGTGAATTATTTTTTGTTTATTAGATGGCATATATAAATTTAATATACCACCTACAAAGACAGCCACTGCCATAATAAATATTTCATTTAATATTATGCTAGCACTTATATCGCCTCCTGATAATATCTGACCTATCAAAACACAACTAGGTACCAAACCTACCATTAACCCTAATAACATTGATAACGGAATATATATTGCTAATACGAAAAAAAACTAATTAAAGAATATCCAAAAACAAAAAATATTCCACTTGCTAAAAATATACCGATAAACAAAGATAACATTCTTTGTCCAGCCAACTTAAGCGTAGATTTCTTTGTGTCTGTAATACTAAGCAAAGTTAACAGCCCTGCAGAAAATTCATGATCCAATTTTAAATATCTAGCTATTAAAATCGATACTATCGCACCTAAAAACATCTTTAAAAATTTCAATAAATCCATTTTAACCTCCAACACTTTTAATATTATAGTTAAAATATGTTATATATGCAACAAAACAAAAAATTTTTTTCTTGTATTTTTAAATTTTATTGACAAAGTTATTTTTTTTTGCTAGTCTATTAGTTGTGTTTAACATTATTATTATGGAGGTTTATATGGAACACAAAAACGTTAAAATTGTAACTGCTGATCCATCTGCTTTAGGATTATTCGGTTTAGCTATGGTTACTTTAGTTGCCTCTTCTCAAAAGCTAGGTATAACTAGTGGAGTTTCTTTAGTTCTGCCTTGGGCTATTTTCTTAGGAGGTATCGCTCAATTAATGGCTTGTATTTATGATGCTAAGAAAGACAACGTTTTCGGTGCTACTGCATTCGGAGCATATGGGTTATTCTGGCTAAGCGTAGGTTCTACTTGGTTAATACAAAACGGAGTTTTTGGACAAAATTTAGCTAAAGCTGTTGATATAAAGCAATTAGGATTTGCCTTTGTAGGTTACCTAATTTTCACTCTATTTATGACAATAGGATCTATGGAAACAAATAAAGTTTTATTCATAATTTTTGTTCTTATTGATTTATTATTTGTAGGCTTAAGCTTATCTACATTAGGTATTGCAGAACATCCTATGCATTTATTAGCAGCATACAGTGAATTAGCTATTTCTATAGTATCATTTTATGGATTTGCTGCTAATGTTTTAAATAGACATTTCAAATATGAATTTTTACCTTTAGGTAAGCCTTTTGGAATTTTTGTTCCAAAAAAATAAGATATAAGAAATAAGATATAAGAAATAAGATATAAGATAGTACAATAAATTTTAACATCATAAACAAAGTAGTTAAAAATCTTTATTTTATTGTCTAATGTTATTTATTATATTTAGAAGTTTTATAAAAAATTTCTAAATTACACAAAAAGCATCTAGATAGCATATAGCTATTTAGACGCTTTTTTTCTATTTTTACCTATATTTTACTATTGAAAGTAATATAATTTAATTATATAATAAAATGAACTATATTAAATACGAGAAGGAGAAAAACATGGTTAAAGTATCTAAATTCGGAGGTAGTTCTGTAGCAAGTGCTGAACAATTTAAAAAAGTACGAAATATTGTTCTAAGTGATGATACTAGGAAATTTGTTGTAGTTAGCGCAGCGGGAAAAGCTCACAAAGAAGACAATAAAATTACAGATTTATTATATTTATGCTATGCACATATAAAATACGGAATAGATTGTAGTAATATCTATTCAATTATAGAAGATAGATTTTTATCAATAAAAAACAACTTAAATTTAACAACAAATATAGAAGATAAATTAGCTGAATTAAAATCAGAATTAAAGAAAGGAATTGACGAAGATTACTTAGTTAGTCGTGGAGAATATTTGACAGGTTTACTTATGGCAGATTTCCTTCAATATAAATTTATTGATCCAAAAGATTTAATATTTTTTAATTATGATGGCACAATAGATTATAAAAAAACACAAGAAAAGTTTGATGAAATTTTAAAAACTGAAGACCATCTACTAATACCTGGATTTTATGGTGCTCTACCTAGCGGTGAAATAAAAATTATGTCAAGAGGTGGAGGAGATGTAACTGGAGCTGTTGTAGCTAACATAGCTAACGCTGATGTTTACGAAAATTGGACAGACGTTTCTGGTGTACTTATGGCCGATCCTCGAATAGTAGATAATCCTAAAGAAATAGACATTATCAATTATACAGAATTACGAGAACTATCTTATATGGGAGCTAGCGTTCTTCACGAAGAAGCAATATTTCCCGTAAAAGAAAAAGGTATTCCGATTCAAATAAGAAATACTAATAACCCTTCGAGTCAAGGGACTATAATTTCAGATAATATAAAAAGAGAAAATAACTCTATTACAGGAATAGCAGGAAAAAAAGATTTTTCTATAATAACTATTAAGAAAAATCAAATGTCAAATGAAATTGGTTTAATTAGTAAAACCCTAAACTTATTCGAAGATTATAACGTTAGTGTTGAGCATATACCTAGTGGTATTGATTCGTTTTCTATAATAGTAGAAACTGAGTCCGTAAAACCATTCGTTTATGAATTAATTACAAAAGTAAAAAAAATTACTAATGCTGACGAGGTAACAATAACTAACGAAGTATCCCTAATCGCTACGGTTGGAAGTCAAATGAAAGGAAATATCGGTATTGCAGGTAAATTATTCTCTGCAATAGGAGAAGCAAATATCAATGTAATAGTAATTTCTCAAACAAGTGAAGAAATTAATATTATTGTAGGTGTTCACAATAAAGATTACGAAAAAACGATAAAAACGATATATAGTAAATTTGCTTAATTATTACTTCTAATAAATATATATAATATTTTGTTAGAAAAACTAATTACATTTACCATTAATTGTTTTTAAAAAATAGTTTATAACAGAATTAAAATAAATATCTAAGTAGATTTGGTAATAGCCCCCAAAATTTGGACAAATTTTGGAGGGCTATTTATTATGAAAT
>CAMEOL010000103.1 GCA_945929765.1 uncultured Gemella sp. | reverse complement strand
TTTTAGTTAACGAAAATTGTATATATCGTTCTTTTTATTTACAATAATTTCTTTAAAAATGCCCCTGTATAACTCTTTTCTACACTAATTAGTTTTTCTGGCGTACATTCTGCTAAGATAGTTCCTCCTCCATCTCCTCCTTCAGGGCCTAGATCTATCAAATGATCGCAACATTTTATAACATCTAAATTATGTTCAATAACTACTACAGTATTTCCATTATCTACTAATTTTTCTATAATTTTTATTAACTTACTTATATCGTGAATGTGCAATCCTGTAGTTGGTTCATCTAGTATATACAATGTTTTCCCTGTAGATTTTTTATATAATTCACTGGCTAATTTTACCCTCTGTGCTTCTCCTCCTGATAACGTAGTAGCACTTTGTCCTAATCTAATATACTCTAATCCTACTTCCATCATCGTCTGAATTTTATTTTTTATTCTCGGAACATTACTGAAAAATTCATAAGCTTCTTTTACTGTCATTTCTAAGACATCACTTATTGTTTTGCCCTTGTATTTAACCTCTAGTGTTTCTCTATTATACCTCTTTCCATGACAAACCTCGCAAGGAACATATACATCTGGTAAAAAATGCATCTCTATTTTCAAAATTCCATCACCACTACAAGCTTCACATCGTCCACCTTTTACATTAAAACTAAAGCGTCCCTTTTTATAACCTCTAAGTTTTGCCTCGTTTGTTGTTGCGTATAAATCACGAATATCATCAAACACCCCAATATATGTCGCTGGATTACTTCTTGGAGTACGCCCTATTGGGCTTTGATCTATATCTATAATTTTATCTATGTTACCCTCAACACCTGAAACACTTTGTACTACTGTCTTATCTATATCTTCCTTGTTCAAAATATTCTTGACAGATTTATATAATATTTCATTAACGAGAGTAGATTTACCACTTCCTGATACTCCCGTTACACCGATAAATTTCCCTAACGGTATTTTGGTGCTAATATTTTTTAAATTATTTAATTTCGCTTTTTTTATTTCGATATTATTTCCGTTTCCTTCTCTTCTTTCTTTAGGGACATGAATTTTCTTTCTTCCTGATAAATATGCACCTGTTATTGACTCTTCATTTTCCATAATTTCTTTCGGTGTTCCTGCAGCTACAATTTTACCACCTTGTTCCCCTGCTTTTGGACCAATATCTACAATATAATCACAAGCTAACATCGTATCTTCATCATGTTCTACAACTAATACCGTATTCCCTAAATCTCTCATTGATAACATAGTATTTATTAATTTCTCGTTATCCCGCTGATGCAGCCCTATAGAAGGTTCATCTAAAATATATGTTACGCCCATTAATTTTGAACCTATTTGTGTTGCAAGACGTATCCTTTGTGCTTCTCCTCCTGAAAGTGTTCCTGAAGCTCTATCAAGTGTTAAGTATTCTAATCCTACATCATTCAAAAATTTCAATCTAGATATAATCTCTTTTAATACTAATTTTGCAATAGTTAAATCATGATCGGATAATTTTATATTTTCAAAAAATTTATAACTTTCTTTAATTGACATTGCACATATATCTGCAATATTTTTTTCTGATATGTAGACAGATAAAATTTCCGGTTTTAATCTTCGTCCTTTACAACTCTTACACGTTGCTTCTTTAATATATTTTGTCATAGCTTCCCTACTAGTTGCAGTCATACCTGAAGTATATCGTCTATACACTATAGCTGCTATCCCTTCAAAATATGTTACTCTCGTTCTAGCTATCCCTTCATCGCTAACGTATTTGTGAGTTACTTCTCTTTCACTATTTCCATTTATTATAATATTTTTTTGTTCGTCTGGCAGTTGTTTAAATGGTATATCCATATTTATACCAAATTCAGAACATACCGCTTTAATCAAACTAGGATAATATACTGAAGTAGAATTACTAAATAATTGTATACAATCATCATTCAAAGAAAGCTCTTCATTAATCAACTTACTTATATCTACAGTTTCATGCATTCCCAAACCATCACATTCTGGACAAGCTCCCTGAGGATTATTAAACGAAAATATTCTTGGTTCTAATTCATCTAATGAAAAATCACAATGTTTACAGCTATGTTTAGTTGAGTAGAGATATATTTTTTCTTCTTTTATGTCTTCTATTTCTACCAAACCATTATCTGATAAATTAAGTGATGCTTCTACTGAATCTGCTATTCGAGACTTAGCATCTTCTTTTATTATTATTCTATCCACTATTACACTTATGGAATGTTTTTTGTTTTTTTCTAACTCTGGTATCTCTCCAGCTTCATAATTTTCTCCATCTATTTTGAAACGAATATATCCATCTTTACTTAATTTTTCTATTAATTTCTTGTGTGTTCCTTTCTTTTCTCTTATTACTGGAGAGATTATTTGTATTCTACTTTTCAAAGGAAGTTGCATTACTGAGTCTACTATTTGACTAACAGAACTACTTTCTATTTTTACATTATGATTAGGACAATATATTTTTCCTATTCTTGCATATAATAGTCTTAAATAATCATATATTTCAGTAACTGTTGCTACTGTTGATCTCGGGTTTTTTGATGTTGTCTTTTGGTTAATAGATATAGCTGGCGATAGCCCTTCTATTAGATCTACGTCTGGTTTCTCTACATTTCCCAAAAACTGACGAGCATATGCACTAAGACTTTCTACATATCTTCTTTGCCCTTCTGCATAAATAGTATCAAATGCTAAAGAACTTTTACCACTACCACTTACTCCTGTCAGTACAACAAACTTATCTCTAGGAATTTCTAAATTAATATCTTTTAAATTATTCTCTCGAGCACCTTGTATAACAATTTTATTTTTTTTTATCATAACACGTTTTTCCTAACTATTTATTATTTTCACATTATACCATAAATATAACTTATTTTAATAGTATAAAATTTTGACGACATCAAAGTTAAAATAATATCCGTACCACACTAAATTCCTAAAAACTAATTAAAATTTGAACAAGAAAAATCAGAAAAAAGTTTGATAAATTTTAACAAAAAATATTTTTCACTATCTAAAACGATTAATTATTCATAACCGAATTTTTAGGCGCCATCTGCCTATATAGATTGAATTATCATAATTTTATGTATAATCAAAATTATGGAACTCTCAAAATACGTTATAATAAAAAAGAAGCGATTAAGAGACATATAATTACGTACTCTTTCTCGCCTTCTAATTTCTTCAGTATTTTTTAGTGAATACTAGAACCATTTATTTTAATATCCCATATCCATATCGTAAAGTTTTTTATATTTTTCATTGTTTTTATATAAAAACTCATGATTACCTTCCATTTCAATTTCACCATCTTTAACAAAAATTATTCTGTCCATATAGTGAATTGAATTCAAATGATGTGTAACCCAGACAATTGTTTTTTCTTTACTATTTTCAAAAATTGTTTTTAATAATTCTGTTTCTGTTTTTGGATCTAATCCAACAGTAGGTTCATCAAGTAATAATAAATTATTATCTTGAATTAATGTTCGAGCAAAAGATATCCTTTGACGTTCCCCACCAGAGAATCTACTTCCAGCTTCGAACACAGATGTATCAATACCTTGCGGTAAACTTGCTATTAGTTCACTTAATTGTACTTTTTCTAATGTATCTTTTAATACTACATCGCTATTTTTACTATTAAGCACTGCTAATTCTAAATTTTCTCTAATTGTCATATCGAATAAATATGGTTTTTGATTTAATATAGATATTTTATTACCTAATAATTTTTCATTAGGTTTCATTCCTAACACAGAAATATCGCCTTCATAATCAGTATAACTTCCTGTAAGTAATTTTATTAACGTAGATTTCCCTACGCCACTTCTACCTAAAATAGCGACTTTTTCTCCATGTTTAATCTTTAAATTTATATTGTTCAAAATGTTTTTTTCCTTATAATAAGAAAAAGAAAGGTTTTTTACTTCTACTGCATAATCGCTTTTATTTTCGATAATATCTTCTTCTAAAATTATATTTTCATTTTCGTAAAAGTCTTTAACTCGATCAATAGATACTTTATACGCAGGGATATGCGATATTGAATCACCAACCATTACAACTACACTTAAAACAGATAATATAACCATACAAAACGATGCGATATAGACATTATCTATAGTATTATTTATTATCATCTTATTACAACTATAAATCATAAATAAAGCTACTAATCCTGCAAAGATGTGTATTATCGCTTCTCTTGCATGAATTATCATCTTCGTTTTTTTCTCTTTTTTTAATAAATATTCTTCTGTCTCTTGATAATTTGA